>JAQSXN010000299.1 GCA_029256665.1 Paenibacillus sp. | reverse complement strand
ACAAACTCGTCATCGGCGCCGCCTTCTATTCCCGCAAGTGGACGGGCGTGCCGAACCGCAACAACGGCCTTCACCAGATGGCCGGCAGCACGGGCGGCTACGGCCCCTCCTTTACCGAGCTGGACGCCGACTATATCGATAAACAGGGCTTCATCCGCTATTGGGACGGCGAAGCTTGCGCGCCGTACCTGTTCGACGGCTCGACCTTCATCTCCTATGAGGACGAACAATCGATCCGCGCCAAATGCGAGTATGTAGTGAAAGAAGGATTAGCGGGCATCATGTTCTGGGAGTATAGCTGCGATAAGACGCATCGTCTGTTGGACGCGATTCATCGGGGGGGTTAACGTCCCCCCGACTTTATGGCCTCATTATGCGCCTTCGCGAAGTCGGCAGGCGTGGTCTCTTGGCCGAACAGCGCTTGAATTTGGTTCAGGTGCATTTCGGCGGTTCCCGATGTCAGCTGGACGTCGGCAAACAAGGTGAAGCTCATGGCCCGATTCGCTTCGTTCAACAGGTCGATAAAGAGCCGCGGCAGCTGGATGGCGGACGTATCCACCTTGGTAGCCGGGATCACACCCGCCCCCGTAACGGATTCTTCGCCCCAACGTTTCACGAAATACTTCGCGAATGTTTTGGCTTCCGCCTTCGCCGGGGAATTCTCCGCGACGAACAAGCCGACTCCGGGGCCGCCTACCCAGCTATCGACGCTGCCGTTGCCCCCGCCCACGGCCGGGAATTTAAAGAAACCCACGTTGTCGCGGAGCGATTCCGGAATGGACGGGCTGGTCGTATAATTCGGAAGCTCCCACGTACCCATCAGATACATCGCGGCCTCGCCGTTCATGAATTGCGCCTTCGCTTCATCGTTGGACAGGCCGTTAAAGCCTTTGCTGAACGCATGCCTGTCGACAAGGTCTTGGACGAGCCTCGCCGCCTCTTCGAGCCCCGGGTCTTCGAAGGCGGATAAGCCTCTAATCGCGCTTGCCAGCGTTTCCGTGCCCGCGATGCGGTCCGCCAAATACATGTACCAAAGCGAACCCGTCCATCGGTCCTTGTTGCCCAGCGCGATCGGCACGATGCCGTTAGCCGCCAGCTTATCGATAATCCGGAGCAAATCATCGTACGTCTGCGGAACCTGCAGCCCGTTCTCGTCGAAAATCTTTTGATTATAGTAAACGGGAGCCATATTAAACTCGAGCGGCAATGCGTAAGTTCGGCCGTCAAAGGCATATGCCTCCGTCGTTCCCGCCACGAACGAGTCTCTCAGCTCGCCTTGGAGCAGGTCATCGAGCGGCGCGAACAACTGCCCTTCGACAAAGGGCTTAAGATAGCCGGCCGCCCATGTCAAGCCAACGTCCGGCAGCTCGTTGGTAGCGGAGAGCACTCTGATTTTGGACTTGTACCTCTCGTTATCGAGCACTTCTTGTTTAATGACGACCGCAGGATTCTCCGCTTGATACTCATCGATGATTTTGTTCACGATTTGATGTTGGCCCGGCGAGCCGGCTTCCGGCCACAGGTGCATCATATGAATCGTTACTTTGTCCCCGATTGCCGTCTCCGGGACACGGCCATCGTCATCCGATCTTCCCGAGCAGCCGGACGCCGCCAAAGCCAAGACCAACGCCAGAACCCATGCCGCTCGATTATTTATGCGCACGTTCGTATCCCTCCACCGGACATCATGCCAACCGTCAGGATGCGTTTGGGTCGGAATGCTCCTTACTCCTTCACCCCGCCAAGCGCCACTCCCGCGATAATATACCTCGACAACAGGAAGTATATCACAAAGAGCGGCAGCACGGTCAGCGACAGCCCCATGTAGATGGCGCCGAATTCCGTTTTGTAAATATCGCCCTTAAGCAAACTTACCATGATCGGCAGCGTGTAATTTTCCTTCTGGGTCAGCAGAATCAACGGCATAAACAGGTTGTTCCAGCTGCCGACGAAAGCGAAGATAGCCTGCGTCGCGATGGCCGGAACCATGATAGGCATGACAATCCGGTTAAAGGTGTAGAATTCGCCCGCTCCGTCGATGCGCGAGGCCTCTACCATCTCGATCGACAACGTTCCGAGCAAGTATTGCCGCATAAAGAATACGATCGCAGGCGATGCAATGGCAGGCAAGATCAGCGGCATGAAGCTGTTGGTCCAGTGCAGCTGATACATGAACTGATAGAATCCGATGGCGCTGGCCTGAACCGGAATCAACATGACCAGCATGATGAAGGTAAAGAAGGACTGGCGCAGCTTCCAGTTATAGACGACTAGCGCATAAGCGGTCAGGGACGAGAAGTAAACGGCGCAGATCGTCGAAAACCCGGAAATGATAAGCGAGTTCATAAATCCCTTGACGGGATCAAAGCTTTTGCTCAGAAGAGCCTCCAGATTGGTCGCGGCATGCAAGGACGGCAGCAGAGACAGACCGCTTTGGATTTCCGCCGTCGAACGGGTCGCGTTGACGAACATGATCCAGAACGGCAGAATGCTTAACAGCGCCAGCGCGATGCAGACCGCGTAGATGATGGTCCGGTTCAAGTTCAGGGAGAAATTTCCGTTTGTTTGCGGTTTAGCCATGTAGCGTTCCCCCTTTAGCCGCCGCCTTGTTGGCTTTTTTCGTTTTTCTTTGCGCCTTTCTGAATTTGCCCGCGTCGCGGTCGCGCATCAAGTAGAATAGAATCGCGGCCAGAATCGCGGCAATGACGAACATGATCATGCTAGCCGCCGCAGCGCTATTATACATATAGCTGCCCTTGAACGCCTGGCCGTAGATGAATACCGACGTGGTGAGCGTGGCGTTGTCCGGTCCGCCGTACAGGAACAGCTGCGGAATATCGAACATCTGCAAGCCGCCGACCATCGACGTAATCAATGTGTAGAGCAGAATCGTCTTCAGACTTGGCAGCGTAACGCGCATGAAGGTTTGGAACCCGCTGGCGCCGTCAATGGCGGCAGCCTCGAACAGCGTGGGATTGATTCCCATCACCCCCGCGATCAGGATGATCATCGTATTCCCGTACCACATCCAGAATTGGATAAACGCGACGATGCCCCTGGCGGTCGTCTTATCCTGCAGGAAGTAGACCGGAGAATCGATGATGCCCATCATCTCGAGCAGACTGTTCACGGGACCCATGGGGTAAGCGAATAGCGAATTGAACAGGACGGCGATCGTACTCGCCGTAATAATATTCGGCATATAAAGCAGTATCTTGAACGTGCCTTGGCCCCGCACCTTGAAGCGACGGCTCGTGAACCAAGCCGTGAGCAAGAGCCCGAGCAGAATCTGGGGCACGAAGTTCGCGATCCAAATAATGAAGGTATTCGAAAGCGACGTTCGGAACGAGACGTTGTCAAAGATAAGATCCTTGAAGTTTTTGAAAGGATCGTCCAGAATCTGAACCGGCTTTGGAAGGATTCCTTTCATGTCGGTAAACCCGATGAACGCGGTGTACAACACGGGATACAAAGAAAATACCAAAAACGCGAGCACAAAAGGCAAACTGAACAAATAACCGTATTTCGCATAGCTGACGCCCTTACGGCGCATGGCTTTCACCCCATCCATTAAAATAAAGGAGCGGGAAACCGAACCCGCCCCTTCAGCGCCGTATTATTCGCTATCGATTCCGAGCTCGTCCTTCACTTGCTGCTTGAAATCGGCGAGCGTCTTCTCGCGGGTCTTGTTGCCGGCCGTGTACTCCCGTACCTGTCCGCGCCATATGAGATTGATGGACTCGTCGAATTGGGTAAGATTCTTGCCCGTCGCGTTGTCGTTGGCCGGCACGAATACATCGAACATATTCTGTCCGCCGAGCAGCTCGACTTCGCCGTTGGATTTGGACATGACCACGGAAGACGCGACGCTGTCCTTCGTGCCTTGCTCGCCTTCCTTCATGGTGCCGTTCGCCCAATAAGATTGGAGGCCCGTATCGGACGTATCCAGCGTCACCCATTTGATAAAGTCGGCGACGGCCGCTTTCTTGGCCTCGTCCTTGACGACGTCCTTGTTCCCGAGCAGCCAAGTGCCGCCCCAGAAGAAGCCGGTCGGCGATTCCGCCACTGCCCAGTCGCCGTTCGTGTCTTTCACTTGGCCGTTCATGACGTAGTTAATGAGCCATGCGGGGCCGAAGAAGCCGAAGATCGGCTGCTTGCCGCTGCCGGACATGTCCGCGTACCAGGCTTCCGTCCAGTCTTGCGTATCGTTATGATAGCCGTTGTCCTTGAGCTGCTTGGAGAGATCCAGGAACTCCTCGCGCTTCGGATCGATATGAAGCTTGCCGTCGACGATCCAGCCCTTGTCGGAGCTGTTCTCGATGGGATGCCAGATATCGCCGTCTCCGGAGACGATGCCATAGCCTTTTTCCTTCAGCTTGGCGGCCGCCTCGAAAAACTTATCCCAGCCGGGACCGACTTCGGTCTTAATGACGGCAGGATCGTCCGTTCCGAATACGTCCTTGGCGATCGAGCGGCGATAGATGAAGGCGCCGCCGGTCGCTTGGTAAGCGAGACCCTTCAGGTGGCCGTCCTTGCTGCCGATGTCGACCGAATATTGAGCGATGCCGGCGTCCTTCACCATTTGATCGCTCAGACCCAGGTCTGCATAGTCGGCTACGTAGCCGGATGCGTCGCCCTGCGTGTACTTCAGGACGAAGGCCGCTTCGGCCGCGAAAATATCCGGAGCATCCTTGCCGCCGCTGGCAAGAGCCTGATCGAGCGCGGGCTGATAAGCGCCGTCCGTGGTCGCGATTACCGTCGTATTGAACTCGACGTTGGCATCGGGATGCGTTTGCTTATACTTTTCCGTCATGTTCGGAATCTCGTCCGTGAAGGCCCAGAGATTGATTGTAACCTTCTCTTTCGGCGCGTCGCTTGCCGGTTGCCCGGCATTGCCGGCCGTCGGACTCGCGTCCGCATTGCCCGCCGTGTTCGAGTTCGAGTTTCCGTTGCCGCTGCACCCTGCCAGAACCGAAGCCAGCAAGACGATCGCGGTAGTCATCGATAATACGCGTTTCATGTGTTTACCTCCCCTAATTGTCGAACCTAGTTACTTTGTAACCGCATACACAATTCTAATCTTTTCAATGTAAGCGCAACAGTAACAGGTATTGGGAGATATTCCACTATTATTGGATGGACGGATCGGAATGCAGCGCTTGCTGGCGATACTGGCCCGGGCTGATTCCCACGTTGTCCTTGAACACTTTGGCAAAATATTTGTCCGTTTGATAGCCGACCTTCTCGGCAATTTCCCAGATGGGCATCCGGGTCGCGACCAACAGCTCCTTCGCTCTTTGCAATCGGCTGAGCGTCACGTAGTCGCTGAACGTCACGCCGGTCTCTCCCTTGAACAGCACGCTGAAATAGCTTGCGTTCAGATGCAGCCGCTCCGCGACCTGCTTCATGCTGATCGATTCGTGCAGATGCTCGTCGATATAGGCGATCGCGCTCTTGATCGAGGCGCCGTACCGGGCCTCCTCGCGGCTTACCTCTAGCAGCTTGGGATCGACGAGCTTCTCCATGACCTCGATGCGTTCCTTGTTGGTAAAATTCCGCGAATCCGGAAATCACGATGACGACCGGCTTCTGGCCGGTAAGGGCCAGCTCCTCCAGCATCTGCAGACCGTCGACCTCCGGCATCCGCACATCCGTAATGAGGATCTGAACGGCGTTCTCCTTCAGCCACGCGAGAGCTTCGACTCCGCTCGCCGCAATCTCGATCCGATGTCTGCCCGCCGCCCAAGCGACTAGCGTCTTCTGTATGCCCAGACGAGTGCGCGGCTCGTCGTCAACGATTAATATTGTTTTCATGCCTGTTCATCTCCTTCCGATGGAATCGTGATATCAAAGCTTACGATCGTGCCGGCGCCGACCTTGCTTTCGACTTGCAAGCTGCTTCCGCCTTCCGCCCTGCCGGGATAATACAGCTTGAGGCGCCGCTCCACATTGGACATGGCGATCCCCGCGCCTTTCTTGGGATCCTGCGGCACCGCATACTCGATGCTCTGCCTGAGCTTGGTCAACGTTTCTTCGTCCATGCCCGGCCCGTCGTCGATGATGGCGATCGTCGCGGTGCCCGGCTTGGTCGCCGATACGCGAATCATGACCTCGCCCGGACCAATTCGGCTCTCCACGCCATGCAGAATCGCGTTCTCCACGATCGGCTGAATGATCAGCTTGGGAATCGGCACGCGCCATAGTTCCGAGTCCGCTTCGATACTCCAATGCAGACGATCGATCAGACGCATCTTCATAATCTGCAGATACCGCTGCGCGTGCTCAAGCTCGTCGCGGACGGTGACCCACTCGTCATTGCCCGGCGCGCTGCCGATGACATAGCGGAATAGGCCGGACATGGCGACGATCGTTTGCGCAAGCTCGCTCTCCTCTTTCTCCTCCAGCGACCAATAGAAGGCTTCTAGCGTGTTGAACAGAAAATGGGGATTGATCTGCGCCTGCAGCGCTTGGAGCTCCGTGCGGCTTTGCGTGATTTCCTTCTCGTAGACGACCTGAATCAGCTCGTTCATATAAATGACCATCTGATTGTAGGTATTGTTCAGTTCGTCGATTTCGAGCGTCCGGAAGCGGCTGCCTCCTGCCGGTATTTCTTTGAGGCCGCCGAATCTGGCGCTGCGCATGCTTCTTCTCAGCTTCTGGAGGGGCCTTGTGATCATCGTCGACAAGAGCAGCGTCAGAAGCAGGAAGGCGAACGCAGCGATCCCGACGGATACGTATATGGCCGTTCGCAGCACGGAAATCCCCTCTGTCGCCGCTTCGACCGGCATGAGCAGCACGAGCCTCCATCCCGCCGCGTCGGAATGCTGCCTGACCGCAAGCATTCGCTCTCCCCCGATCGTTACGGTGCCGCCCGTCTGGGCGAGTACCGTTCTCGCCACTTCATCCTCCATATCGGATAGAATCGGATTGCCTTCGCCGTCGCTGAGCAGCATGATCCCCTCTCGTGCGGAAGCGCTTCCTTTTGCGTTCGATTCATTCATATTGAAGTATTCGCGATTCACCCGGGCAACCAGATAACCGCCCGCCGAGTAAGAATGATCCAGAAGATTAATCCGGCGGATCGCGAGCACCGAATCTTGTTGACGGGGATCGATTCCCATCCATGCCAGACGTCCCTTCTTCTTGTCCGCGGCCGCCAGCGCATCTTCGGAAATCCGGTTCATGTTTGTTCCGTCAAGCGGGAATAGACGCCTGTTGTCGACCGTATACAGCTCGAGCGAGCTGATGCCGGAGGAATACGCCATGTAATTATTAGCGATGGGAAGCAACGACTGTCGCTCGTTAAAGCTGGATAAGCTCCCTTTCGCCTCCATCGCCAGCAGCTTCTGCACGTAGGAATCCGCCGCCACCTGGGTCGTCAGGGAGTCGATTTGTTCCAACAAAGCGTCCAATCGTCCGTCGGCCTGAATCGCCGTCTGCTCGATATGCCTTTCCGCGCTATGCTTTAGGAGCATGGATACTTCACGGTAGATGAAAGTCCCTGCAAAGGTAAGCACGAGCAGCATCGTCAGCGTAAAGCCGGCAAAGATTTGATTTCTCAACGTATTGATTTCCCGCAAATTGATAACCCGTTCCGCCCATTTTCCCACATGCAACCCTTCCTCGCCTTTGAACATTTCCTAAATCAACGTACTGGATTCCCTGGGGAGTGTCAATCTATAATGCGCGCACGAATGATCCGAAAGCCGCCGATCCCGTCCTTGCAGCCACAAGGTGAACCGGCTTCTCCGTCCTTTGGAGACGAGGCTCGTTACGTGCCGAGCATGCTTTACTTGAATCGGAATCTCGTGATTGTTGCCCTGTGGAGAGAGGTGCACTTTAGTTGTGAAAGCGGATCAGATATTATTCGTTTGGTCTTGGGTTAACGTATATTCAGCTCCAAAAAAACGCCGCGATTCTGTACCGTTCCAACCACAACAAAAAAGCCCGGATCTTATAAGATCGGGCTTTTCCGGCGTCCTATCGGACACCCGCGGTAATTACTTATGATGCTTCCGTATACCGTTTGAAACTATCCATAATCGCTTGCCAGCCCGCCTTTTGGAACTCGACGGGATTCTCGCTCTCGGGGTCGAAGGCTTCAATGACCTTCGTAGCTTCGCCCTGCTCGACGAACGTAATCTCCACTTGCCGTCCGTCTCCGAGCGTGTAGGCAATCGTCTCATGCAGCTTCACTTCGTCGTACACTCCGCCGAAATCAAAACCCATGCTGCCATCCTTCGCTTCCATCCTTGTCACGAATGCGCCGCCGGCCCGCAAGTCGTTCTCCGCTCTTGGCGCATGCCATTCTTCGGAAGGCTGATTCCACTTCGTAATATGGTCCGGCTCGGTCCAATAGCTCCATACTTTTGCTACGGGGGCTTGAATGACGGTCTCTACGGTTACTTTCGCCTGTTTGCTTGTTTCCATTGTTAAGGACACCTCTTTACGGGAATTTTGTTTCTTACACGTATAGACGAATGCCACTCTCCAAATTCATCGGTCGATTTGTTC
Source organism: Paenibacillus sp. (assembly GCA_029256665.1). Lineage (GTDB taxonomy): Bacteria > Bacillota > Bacilli > Paenibacillales > Paenibacillaceae > Pristimantibacillus. Next base: position 1,560 of record JAQSXN010000299.1, on the reverse strand, counting down.
CGGAAGCCCTAATCGGGAAAATAATTTAGCATTTATGAAGTTTTGAACATGGAATATCCGATTATCTTTCATTTCGATCACGTGAATGCCCCAAGGCACCAGGACGGATGCCTCCTTACCCGGCATATACTGCGCCAGAGCGGGATAGCCCCCATTCACTGTAGTCGGCAAAAATTTGGACCCCTCGCAATGCCAGCGCGTAAGGGCAAAAAACGCGGACAAATCGTCTTGCCCGCTGATCCACATGGCGAAAGGCGGCATGGACATACAACCTTCCTCATGGAACAACGACACAAGCGCGTTGATATCGAATTGCTCGAACGCTTCCACGTACCGCGAGAGAAGACCCGGATCGGGATGGGTGTCCATCTTGCTATATTCGTCGGAGCGAAGCCGCGTCCGCTCCATCGTCTCCCTTGCTCGTTGCAGGGCGCTGTTCGCCGCTGCCGGCGACATGTCCAGCGTTTCCGCGATTTGCTTCGACGACCACTCGAAGACATCCTTCAGAATAAGAACCGCGCGTTGACGAGGCGGCAAGACTTGTAAGAGCGCAATAAAACAGAGCTGAAGCGTATCCTTGCGAACGAGAGCGTCTTCCGGATTTTCTCCAAATTCAGGAGAGGGCCAAATCCAGGACGAATCCGGCAGCATTTCGTTCGGTTCGACGATCTTGACCGCCGGGTCGGACAGGTCGACGGAAAGCATGCGGCGCTTCGCTTGCCTTAGCTTGTCCAAGCATAGGTTCGAAGCTATTCGGTAGATCCATGTCTTAATCGAGGAGTCCCGCCTGAATCGATCCCAGCTCTGCCATGCCCGAATATAGGTTTCCTGTACGGCATCGTCCGCATCGTCAAAGGATCCCAACATTCGATAACAATACGAAGTTAAACCTGGCTTGTAGCTTTCAAATACCTTCATATCAAAAGCCGCTTCGTTCATCTTCGCCTCCTTAGTCAATCTACTTGTTATGTTCTTCTTCCATCATATTCGAATTGCCCGGTCGCTACAAGACGTCCTAACAGTTCTGTCTAATCCTTCCGTCCTCCAGCTTCGCGTCGATAAAATCGACGACCTGCTGCAAGGAAGCGATCTGGCTGACGATGTTTTCCCGGTGGTTCCTTAAGCGCTCCACCAGCTCCGGGTATTCCGCTGGATCGGCGTCTACGGAGACCGCCATGAACGGCCGCATTTCTTCCAGCGGCATCCCCGTTTTTTTCAGGCAAGCCAGTAGTCGGATCGTATCGATGTCCTGTTGCCGATAGACGCGGTGCCCGTTATCTTTTCGTATTGCTCGGGGCAATAGTGCGATCTTCTCGTAATACCTAATCGTATCTTCGGAAATTCCGACTTGCCGAGCCGTTTGTTGGATTGAGAAAGTCCCTTCTTTCTTCACAGCTATCCCTCCCGCAACCTATTGCTTGCATTATACAGCTTGGAGCCGACTCTAAGTCAACCGCCTTGACTTGAAGTCGACTCCAAGTTATAGAATGGGCTCTATCCAGGAGGATATCCCAATAGGAGGAGGAGAAGAACAATGAGCAAGGAACAATTTGAACACGT
>JAQSXN010000298.1 GCA_029256665.1 Paenibacillus sp. | reverse complement strand
GATTCATTCTTGCGAATGGATCGGGCAGTTTCGCTCGTTGTTCAGTTTTCAAAGAGCAATCATTTCTTTCGTTGTCAGCGCCAATGTCTCAGCGGCGACAAGAAATAATATATCACAGGGGCCCAATTGATTGCAACCCCTATTTTGTTTTTTTTCGCAAAAAAGTTCTCCTCCGCTAATACCGTTCAAGACCGGTACGTTCTTGCATGAAGAGCGTAACGCGACAATTCCTTAGGAGACGCGATCCGCGCGTACATTCTGAAAATGATTTTATACCTGCGGGCGATCGCTTGTTTAATGTCGCCGTCGAGCCTGGTGTCGCCCAGATCGAGAAGCATTTCGTCCAATTCTTTGCGCAACACGTAGTCGAGTTCTTTGCATTCTTTGTCGTTGAAGAGTATTCCGAGCATAACCGTAAGCGGCCTCCTTTAGGTATGTAGCGCGAATGGACCGTCATCAGACGTAACAAGAAAAAAGCAGCGTCGTCGCCAATGCGTTTCGACACCGCCTTACTGTTATGCTCAAATAATGGAAATAATATTACAACGATAACAACCAACCGGTAAATGTACTTTCGATAACGGAGGCAATAAGCAGAGCCAAGGTCAATAACACGATGATCGGCACGACTCTAATAACGAAATGATTGATCTCCTGGCCGATTCCGCCCAGCTTGCTTCTCGCGAACAATAAACTCGCCAGCAACCGCAGTACTAGCACTCCGAACCTTAAGCCGTACGCGCATGCCACGATAATCGCGGGAATCTCGATAATTCCGTGCGGCAGAAGTCCTTTCACCACAAGCTCGAACACGGAAATCGCTCCCGGCGTATCCGCTACCCGCTCAAGCAAGTAACCGATCACCATCCCGTTAACGACAAGAAACAAGACCGGAAGCACTCCGGCAAATGCGCCCAAGAAAATGATCAGGATCGATTTGACCGCATTATTAACAAAAATGATCCCGATCATGGCCAGCGTTTCGTTCTCCGCCCCTTCCACGACATCAACAAGACCCTGCAGCGCGGCCAACTGGCTGTCTAGAAACGACCGAAATGCCGGATTGCTCCCCCCTATGACAACGCCAGCAAAAAACAAAACGAAAGAAATGCCGATAAATCGCCCAGATCGTTTGAGGTCGTTCCATATGGCCTGCCATTTAAACATCGCCTCATCCTCCTTTGTCGATCATGAAAACTATTCTGGCATATCCCCGATGTGTACGAGCATAGATTGTACTATTAGCGTAAGTCAAGCCGTTGCCCCGGGATGCCGGGGCACCCAAGAGAGGAGAGCCTATTCCCATGAACATGTTTTATGTAATGAACGGCAGAAAGCTCAAGAAGTACTTTTTTATCGCGATCGCTCTCGTGTTTTCCATCGGAATTATTTACGCGGAACGCGACAACATTACGGTATTCGCCCCTCAGCAGCCCGCGGCCATCTACAGCGTGCCAACGGACAAGAAGGTCGTTGCGCTCACGTTCGACATCAGCTGGGGAGACAAGCGTGCCGAGCCTATCCTTGAGGTGTTAAAGGAGAAAAACATTAAGCAGGCGACGTTCTTCCTCTCCTCCCTCTGGAGCCAATCCCATCCCGATCTGGTCAAAAAGATCCAAGACGCGGGCTACGAGATCGGCAGCCACGGTCACAAGCACGACTTCTACACCAAGTACAGCGACGAAGAAATCCGCAAACAAATCGCAACCGCTCACACGATTCTATCCGACATTACGGGCAAACAACCCAACTTGATTCGCTTGCCTAACGGCGACTTCGACAAACGCGTCCTCCGCATCGCCGAAGAACTGCAGTATAAAGTGATTCAGTGGGATACGGATTCCATGGACTGGATGAACATCGGAACGGATAAAATCATCAATCGCGTCGTGAGCCGCACGCATCCGGGCGATATTATTTTGCTCCATGCAAGCGACACGGTGTTGCAGACGCATGAAGCGCTCCCCGTCATTATCGATCAATTGAGGGAAAAAGGCTATGAATTCGCGAACGTCACGCAGCTCATCAACGGTACCGAGGCGCAAGGAAACACCGTCCAAACGACTCCTTCCGACGCCGCGGATCAGAAAAAGCCCGCCACTGCTTCACAGCTGAGCGCTGCAAGCGAATGACGGACTTCTCATAATTAAAGATGGTCGATTAACCAGCCGATTTCGCGGGTGCCACCGCGGGGTCGGCTTCTTTGGCGCCCAAAAGACGATGCATCATAATATTCTGGTATGCATTGCAGACGAACAAAGGGATCATCATAAAGACGATGGCCGCCACGTTGGTAGCGCCTTGCAGCGCCGGCCACGCTTCAATGAAGGTAACGACGAACAAGAGAAACATCGTCGGGATGAATGCTGTGTTGTTCGTTTGTTTGACTTTGAGCCAAGAGACGACAAGCGATGCCGCGAACAAAATGAGCGGAAGCACCCAGAAAAACCAGTCGTTCGTTCTCTCTTCGTACAACACGTATCCGAGCCCGAACACCGCGAATAAAGTCGTATAGCCTTGAAGCGCATGCCATAAGTATTTGCGGCGGAAAACGCTGAGCGCGATATAATTGAGCGTTAAATAGGCGAAGAAGCCCATCTGGCTGAAAGCCCCGATCATCAGGCCGGAAATCCCCATCATAAGTACGTTGAAGCCAGTGGCCTCCATGCCGAGGAAACCGAATTCCTGATCCGTAAGAAGCATAATCGCGCCGGCTACGATACATACGACCGCCCCTAACGCCATCGTGCTCCAAAATAAGAAAAACCATTTACGCAAATTCACGTTTATAATCCTCCAGAAAACGTTTTGGATTTATTTTACCACGATCACAACAAAAAGCTAATGCCCGTCCATGATAAAACCGTGAACAATGCACATAATAAACACGATTCAACCGAAAGCAAGGGACCCATGGTCCAGGGCGGGCATTGACATAGAAGGGAGATCTCTCAAATGCGCATCAGGTGGTCATTATTTTTGTCGATATTCGCACTGACGTTCGTACTGGCGAGCTGTGGCGCGGAATCGTCCGGCGGCGGCCAACAGACATTGAGCTACAAAGACATGAAGTCGATGGTCATCGACATCTTGAAAACGGAGGATGCCCAGAAGGCGCTGCAGCAATCGGCTGAGCAACTGTCCGGCTATTCCGCTCAGCAGTCTAAGCTGCTATCCGTACAGGACCAGGAGGAAGTGCGATTAGCCATCAAGGACGTGATCAGCTCCCCCGATTATGACAAAGTGATCAAGAAGCTGATGACCGACACCCGGTTCGCCGGCGAATTCGCCAAAGCGGTCAATAAGGAAAATAAAACGATTCATAAAGAATTGATCAAGGATCCGCAATACCAAGCCGAGCTGCTGAAGACATTCAATAATCCAGAGATGGAAAAGATGATTCTGGAAGTGCTCAAAAGCGCGCAGTATCGCAAAGAAGTGATGTCGCTCATGCAGGAATCGATGCAAAATCCCTTGTTCCGACTGGAAGTGCTCGAGCTGATGAAAGCCGCAGTCAAGGAAGAGCTTCAGACCAAGCCGGACGAAAAGGTGAAAAAGTCCGAAGATGGTCAACAGCAGGAAGAACAAGGCATGGAAGAAGAAGAACAAGGTCAAGAAGAGGAGCAACAAGGCGAGGAAGAGCAGCAGTAACGACTGGCGTAAGGAAAGAGCAGCAATAATGGCAGGCAAAGGAAAGAGCAGTAACGACAGGCGTAAGCAAAGAGCAGCAGTAACAACAGGCAAAAGAAAGAGCCCGTGCAGCGGCTCCGCCTAACCATCGTCGCGTCGATCACGACACTTTCGGTGGATAGGCGGGCTATATACGGGCTCTTTATTTTATTAACGGGCTTCGACGCGCGCGATGACGCTGTCTGCCAGTTCGAGATACATCGCGCCGGTCTCCGTCTCGGCCTTATATACCGATGGCGAGAAGTCCGGCTCCGATACATGATTGTCCGGGGCGCCAAGCGGAATCTGCGCCAACAGATCGCAATGCAGCGTCTCTGCCAATCGCGCTCCGCCTCCGCGGCCGAAGACGTATTCTTTGTCTCCCGACTTCGACACGTAATACGACATGTTCTCCACGACGCCGATAATCTCGTGCTCCGTCTTGATCGCCATCGCGCCGGCTCTTGCCGCTACGAAGGCAGCCGTCGCATGAGGCGTCGTGACGATGATCTCCTTGCTCTGAGGGATGATCTGATGCACGTCAAGCGCCACGTCGCCCGTTCCAGGCGGCAAATCCAGCAGCAGATAGTCCAGCTCGCCCCACTCGATTTCCTGGAAGAAGTTGCGCAGCATCTTGCCCAGCATCGGCCCCCGCCATACGATCGGACTGTTGTCTTCGACAAAGAAGCCCATGGAGATCACTTTGACGCCAAAGCGTTCGATCGGAATGACGCGATCGTTCACGACCTGCGGCCGCTCCTCGATGCCCATCATGTCCGGCACGCTAAAGCCGTAAATGTCCGCGTCGATAATGCCGACGCGCTTGCCCTTACGGGCCAAGGCGACCGCCAAATTGACGGTCACCGTGCTCTTGCCGACGCCGCCCTTGCCGCTCGCGACGGCGATAAATTCGGTCCCGCTGCCTGCGTCCAGCAGCGGGCTGGCCAGCCCGGCCCCGTGCCCTTGCACCGGGGCCGCATCGCTCTTGGCGCCGGCTCCGCCGCCCGGCGCCTGCACCGCCTGCGGCTGCGCGGGGGCGTCTCCGCCCGGCGCAGCCACAGGCGCGCCTTCGGCGCTCCGAAACCGGCAATGCACGGTTTCGGCGCCGAGGCGCGCCAGGGCCTCGCGCAGCGAGGCCTCGAGCGCGGGCTGCGCCGACGCGCTCGCTTCGAGAACCGTCAACGACACTTGACGGTTCCGGACCATGACGTCGCGGAAGGAGATGCCTTCCGCGGGATATTGTTCAGCCATCACATGCTCGATGGCTTCGATTGCTTGCTCGCGTGTCAACATGCGTTTACTACCACCTTTGTTCGAAATCGCAACCCTCCGCCGGGCGGAGCGTTCCTGTTCAACCTGCTCCCCATTATAACACAGGTTGCGAGCTCGTCTGCAGTGTACCGGCGATACGAAGCCTCCCGCTTCCCACTCCGAGCCTACCCGCCGGGCTTGGCCCTTCAGGATGTCGCCCCTTGCCGCCATCCTTGCTTTAAGCCCCGCTATTCCCCATTCTGCAGCTTGATCTCGTCCGAAGCGCTGCCGCTGAGCTTCTCTCCCGATACGTAACGCAGAACGCCCTGATAGATGGATGCCGCCACTTGCCGCTGATACTCCGCGTCCGCGAGTCGAGCCGCCTCGCCCGGGTTGGACAAGAATCCGACCTCCACGAGCGCTGTTGGTATATCGCTCAGCGCCTTCATGAGGTAGACGTCCTTCTTGACGGCGGCGATTCTCGTCGTATTGGCCAAGTTGCGCTTGATTTCGTCTTGAATGAACGCGGCCAGCAGCCGATTGTCGGGATGGGCCGACGAGTTGTAGAACGTCTGGGCGCCGGACCACTTCTCCGATGGGATGCTGTTCATGTGGATGCTGATAAAGGCGGCGGGATTACTCTCCTTGATCAGCGCTGCCCTGCGCTTCAAGTCCTCCGTCTTGCGCTTGCTGTAGGCACTGGCGTCTCCGCTGGCCAGATCGTAGT
>JAQSXN010000297.1 GCA_029256665.1 Paenibacillus sp. | reverse complement strand
ATACATAATTACCTCCGCCGCCCCTCTCCCCCACACTGGATATGATTTTTCATACACAATCACGCCTGCAGCCCACTTTACGCCCGACTGGATATGAAATTTCATACACAAACGTCCAACATGCCCCCTCACCACCCACTGGATATGAAATTTCATATCCAAATCCACGCAAGGACCTCTTGTGCATGGTCTAACTACTTCGCAAACAACAAAAAAGCGAGCCATGACGGCCCGCCGAGCTTAAAACTTTTTCGCATAATAGGCCCAGAGACCAAAGAACACGATCAAAACAAACAACAGGCTGGCCATCAGAGTAAAGAATACCGTGGCGCTGAAGAAACCGGAGACGATTGCGGCGACGCCCAGCCCCATGAGAATCACGCTCATCCCGAGCGTGCTTGCATTACGGAGAATCAGTCCTGTTCGTTCATCGTTTTCCTCGATGTACATCTTTTTCATCTCGGTCTCGTTTTTTCTGGCTTTCATGCATTTACTCAAATACCATGCCGCGATCCCTTCAAAGCCGATAAAAGCCCCGATATGAAAACCTTTAATAAAGCTGGGGAGAACGGGCAGCTGTTCTCGAAAAATCGTTAATGCCAAGAAAACGAGCGCCGCAATCGCTGCGGCAAGTGAAACCAGGTTCATGCGGGTTCGCATCTTCTCCTTATACGCGTTCATTATAATTCCTCCAAGTCGCTGAAATCGAATACTTCTTCAATCGTCAGTCCAAAATATTTGGCGATTTTGTAGGCAAGCACTAGAGAAGCCGTGTACTTCCCCACCTCGAGCGAAGTAATCGTCTGCCTCGTAACGCCGACCGCCATGCCTAATTCCTCTTGAGAAAGCTTGTGTTGCTTGCGCAATTCGGGAATTCGCGTCTTCAAATGATCACACCCTTGCAAGGTTTGCTTTGCATTTTTAGTATAGTATGCTTTGCATATAATGTAAAGCTAACTTTGCAAAAATACTTCCCGGTCCTCTTCCCCCTATTCGCAAGCTATTCCATAAAACGCAAATAGCCCCCGCCAAGCGGCGGGAGCCGAATCAAGCTACACTCTAATGTTGCAAGCGACGCTTCTCGTTACTTCTTCACTTTAACTTTGTACAGCTTAGACTGGCCCGCTTCCAATTGAAGCGCCAGCGTACCTTTCGCTTCCGTCTTCGCGTTGGTCCAAACATCCGTGAGCTCCGCCTTGGCGGTTGCCGGGATGCCGAGAGCCCTCGTCAAATCGACGGATTTGGCAGCCGGCTCGTTCGCGTAATTAAACACGGCCAAATAATAGTCCTTTTTGTCCTGAAGAACAAACACGTCCGTCGCTGCCGTCCCCGTATTTCCTTCCACCGGACGGAACGCTTCGCCGAGCAGCGCGACTTTGTTCACCTCTTTGTTCGTCAGCAGCGCCTTCATCAGTTCTTGCGCTTCGGGATTGTTAACATCGTCCGAGCTCATGAAGACGGTGCCGGAGATGGCCGCGGCGTTGACGCGGGATTGGGAGGCGTTATACGATCCGCCTTTGACCAGCGTCATGTAATCCGGATCCGTGTAGCGATAGATCGTCCCGTTCTGCCACCAGCCGTACGTCAGGTTGTTCAGCTGATATTCGTTGCGGAAAAGAGATCCGTCGATATCGCAGGAGATCCGTCTCGCGTGCGCGTACTGGCTTGGGAACAGCGGCGCGATCGACGCGCTGATGAACATGCGTCCATTCAGCGTTTTGTTGATGTGCGCCATCCCCTCGTTGTACGCTTGAATGCCTGTTGTCACTTTAGGGTCGAAGTGCACGCCTTCGAAGGAGCCGTGGCTCAGGAAGTCGATTTTGATATATTCGAAGCCGTAATCCAGGAATCGTTTAAAAATATGCTCGACCCGCATCTTTGATCCCGGATGCGTCGGATCGATGGCATACGCGCCGTCCACTTTCGGCAGCGGATTGCCCGCTTGGTCGCGGAGAATGATGTCGCCGTACGTATATTGGCCGTTTGTGCCTTCCACGGGCTGTGCCATATTGTCGCCCCAGTAGACGAACGGTCCGTAATAGATGCCGGCCTTCTGGCCGTTTTTCCGAATGACCTTCACCGCGTCGCGCAGCTGCTGATCGGTCAAATTGTCCCAGTACGAGTCCATGTTAATGTACACATTGCCTTTGTTGTTGAACGTCTTCTGCAAATTGGCCTTGAAAAATTCGGATACCGCGACGACCTTATCGTAGCTCAGCGAGCTTTCGTACGCGCCCCAGCTGTTCCAGCCGACAGGCACGCCAGATGGGACACCTTTGCCGAACTCCAGCGGCGGCGCTACCGCCGCGTTCGCCTCTCCGTATCCTTCGAGACCATCGCGGTAATCGTCGTAATAACCGATCATAATTTGCGGCGATTTCAACGTCTTTCCTTCCACGTAGCCATGTTCGATCGTGTCGTGCGTCGACGTCTCGGACGTGAAACCGCCGTACACCTTCAGTTTGTTCAGCCGATCGTTCGAGCCGCTCCAATAAATGCCCGTCTTCCAGACGTCATGCGTGACGGAACCGATCACCAGACTGGCGCGGCTTGCGTTATCGTACACCGCCGTCATCTCGGAGCTGACGTAATTGTCGTTGTTGAGCGCCGTATTGATCGTGCGCGCCTGATAGCGCGACCACATGTCGTTGTCGAACGGCGTAATCAGCACGCGGTTGTCGCCGTAGCTGCCGATATCGACTCCGCCCGTCGCGTGAACGGCGAAAGGAGCCATATCGTTCGAGCGGATCGTCGTATCGCTGACGAGCTCTTGCGACACGAGGAAATACGGCTGATCCTCGTACAGCTGATAGACTTGCTTCATCGTCGGCTGCCCTTCCGCCCGGTTCTCTACCGTGAAGCGGATGCCTTTGCCGTGATTGTCCTTAATGCGCATAACCTCGCGGAGCTTGATGAGATGCTCTTCGTACTTGCGGCTATCAAGCAGTTCGTCGCCAACCTGCGCGCTCGCGTACGCGCCTTTGATCAGCGTCTTGCCGTCCCAAGCCATTGCGGACAGGCCGGAATCGGCATTAAACGTGATGGCATAATCCGGCGTCGCGAACACGGCGCCCTTCTCATGCTCGGTCACGCGGATGGCGCCGAATTTGTCCGAACGGACGACTTCTCCGATGAGGCCGATATCGTCGACGGGACCCGGATCCTCTCCTCCATCGCCGCTCGGCGCGATTTCGATCTTGTCGATGTCCGGCGACCAACCGCCGTCATCGTCGAACGTGATCGTGTTCGCGCCTTGTCTCAGCTCCACCTCGAAGCTCAGAGCTCCGAGCGTATCCCAATCTGCCGTCTTGGGGAAAGCGTAATTCTCCGGCTCCCCGTCGTTGACGGAGATCGACGCCGGACGCGGATCGCTCGATACGTACGAAACGGTAAGCTTGTACACGCCTGCCTTCTCAGTCACTACATCGCGGAATTGCAACGTCGATCCGCCCCAAATATTGCCGACCTTCATGCCACCCGAACAGCCGGTGGCCGTCTGGCAGGCGGATACGGCCGCATTGCCCGTCATCGCGTTGGCGGATGATTCCGCCTCGTATGCAAATCCTTCGCCCGGTGTTCCCGGATCGCCGCCACCCGGTTCGGACAACCGAAGCTCGATGCGATCGATATCCGGCGAATACCCTCCGCCGTCGGCGATCGTGAGCGCGTTGTCTCCCGACTTCAGCTCCAGCTGGAGCTCGTACGCTCCGAGCGTTTCCCAGTTCGCCGTCGCTGGAGGATTGTACGTATCGGTTCCGCCGCCGTTCGCGGTGAGCTGGAACGGCCTCGGATCGCCCGAAATATAATGCACGGTCATCGTGTACACGCCCGCATCCGGCACGTTCACGCCGTTAAACGTCAATGCCGAACCGCCCCACATGCCTCCCACCAGCTGCCCGCCCGAACATGCCGTTGCCGGCTGGCAGTCCTTGATCTCGGCTTTGCCGGACAACGCGTTGCCGGATGCCTCGGCTTCGAACGAATACGTCGCCTGCTCCTCTTCCGCGGCCGATGCCGCAGCTTCCCCGGTTGTCGCCGATTGTCCCGGCGTTACCGCCGCCGTCAACACGAATAACATTACCGCGAGCGCGAAGATCATGCCTTTGCTTAATCGTAATTTCATGCTTCCTATCATTCCTTGCTTACCTCCCTTTCGCCTTGCCGATTATTGAAACGCTTCCAATTCCACCTTCACTTTATAGCAGGTTCCATAGGGTAACAATCCCAATATCCGCCGAACCATACGGCAAAACGCCGAAACTGCGGAGAGTCTTCGGGAGACATATTAACCAAGCGTGATCTCGGACCCATAAATCCAGTAGCCATGCCCGTTCTTTCACTTCCCAGCCCTGCCTATCTTTACACAATATTTGCCAAACATTAACCTCAGGTTTAACTTCATAGGATATATTTTCATAGGAAACGTAAACTTCTTTCCACTAAAATCAAAAAGGAGCGAGATTAATGACGCTGAAACTCACGGGAAAGGCACAAAAGGTTGCAGTTGTTCTATTATCGGCCAGTATTCTAGGAGGAATATGGATGGCTCCGGTCGACAAGGTTCATGCCGCGGAGCAAGCGCTCACGGAGGAGAATTTCGATCAAATCGCCAACGGATCGCTGCCTGCCGGCTGGAAGCTCGTACAGGGGGATGCCAAAGTCGAGAATGGCATGCTTGTCTTGTCTTCTCCTTCCTCCGCCTCTCCTGCAAGAGTAGTGATTCCTTTAGAAAATCAATCGGGAAATTACGTATATGAAGCCGATATGACATTCCAAAGCGCCGTAGACGACGGTCGATGGGCTTCGTTGATGTATCGTGTACAACCCGATTCATTGCCGTATTATCAATTCGCTATGCGCAAAGGTACAACGGCGATGAACGGGCTGGAGTTCGCCATTCGAAATGAAAGCAATCAGTGGGTGGTGCCGGAGACGAATTTTTATTCTGAAAATATGGATGTAAATAAATCCTATCATGTCAAAGTAATCGCAAGCGGCAACCGTGTTCAGCATTTTATCGACGGTCAGCTAGTGATCGATACGGATCAAGCCGGGCAATGGGCAAACGGAGATGTTGGCTTTCAAGCCAACGGCGTGACGGTTCGATTCGATAATGTAAAGGTGAACGCGTATCCGAATGAGCTTCCGCCTCTAGCGAAATCGAACGCCTTTCTTCCGATAGAAGCGGCAACCAATATCGTGAACCCTCCGACGATCATCTCGCAAGCGGCTGCACAAGAAGGGATATCTTCGATGATGCTCCGGGCGAAGCGGAACGGAGAAGGGCAATGGACGGTTAATGAGACTTCTATTGAACAAGCTTTGGAAAGCATAAAAGGCAAATTCATTCCGGTTATTCAAGTGGAAGAACATGCGTATATAGAAGAGCTCGCGAATATCCTGAAAGCCACGCAGACGCAGGATTTTCAGATTCTGTCCAGCAATCCCGCCATTGTGAAAGAAATGCGCGGATTCATTAAGACGGCTCGCGGCGCGCTTCTGTATAACAAATCATCCTTCAACAAACATGATATAGCCGCTTTCGTGCGTGACATTCATTCGAGCGATGCAATGGTTGCTGTAGTACCGCAAAAAAATCTGAGCCCTGATGCGGTCCATTATTTGCATAGCCGCGCGATCTCCGTTTGGGGAATCG
>JAQSXN010000296.1 GCA_029256665.1 Paenibacillus sp. | reverse complement strand
GGACTTTTTGACCACAATAGAATTTTTAAGTTTTCGAGAAGTCGAAACCGAAATTCTATTTGGCGATAAAACCTACCTATGAACGCGGTCGCTCATCTTCGCGGAACTTCGATAGAGGTTTTCTCAACTACCTCTAAATAAACGGAAAGAAGGGATTTATATGGCAGTATTGGTAACCGGAGGCGCGGGCTACATCGGCTCCCACGCCGTGGCCGCGCTCCTGGAGCGCGGGGAAGAGATCGTGATCGTGGACAATCTGCAGCAAGGCCATAAAGAAGCGCTGCTCGGCGGCAAGCTGTACGTCGGCGATCTGAGAGACTCGGACTTCCTCGATACGGTATTCAAAGAAAACGAGATCGATTCCGTCATCCATTTCGCGGCGAACTCCCTTGTCGGCGAAAGCATGAAGATGCCGGGCAAATATTATCACAACAACGTCTACGGCACGCTCTGCCTGCTGGAGAAAATGAACGAATACGGCGTCAAGCGCATCGTCTTCTCGTCGACGGCCGCTACGTACGGCGAACCCGAGAACGTGCCGATCGACGAATACGACCGCACGCTCCCGACGAACGCGTACGGCGAGACGAAGCTGGCCATGGAAAAAATGATGAAATGGTTCGACGTCGCCCATGGCATCAAGTATATTTCGCTTCGCTACTTCAACGCCGCCGGCGCGCACGAAGGCGGACGGATCGGCGAGGATCATAATCCCGAGACGCATCTGGTGCCGATCGTGCTGGAAGCCGCGCTGGGCAAACGTCCGCATATCTCGGTATTCGGCGATGATTACGCGACGGAGGACGGCACTTGCATCCGCGATTATATCCACGTCAGCGATCTGGCGGACGCTCACGTGCTCGCGGTCGACCGTTTGCGCGGCGGAGCGGACAGCTCCGTATACAACCTCGGCAACGGACATGGCTTCTCGGTCAAGCAAGTGATCGAGATCGCGCGCGCCGTGACGGGCCGCGACATCAAGGCCGTCATCGAGCCAAGACGCGCGGGCGATCCCGCCGTGCTGGTCGCTTCCTCGGAGCGCGCGCGCTCCGAGCTGGGCTGGAACCCGATCCGCAGCGATCTTGAGAACATCATCGCGAGCGCATGGAGCTGGCATCAAGCGAATCCGAAAGGCTACGGAGACGGAAACTAATCCCGGACGCGAGCGACAAGCGACCGGAGGAGCGAGAGGAGCTGTATGGGCATGACATTGCAACAAGAGGCGGCGCCGACTAAGCAAGAGGCGCTCGCGAACATCGAGAAGCTGTTGGCGTTCGCGCTGAATAAAGGCATGTTAGGAAACGAGGATCTGGCTTACGCGCGCAACGCATTGCTCGATCTGTTCCGGTTCGCCGAACCGGCTGAAGCGCCGGCCGGCGAACCCGGGGAGACCTTGGAAAGCGCCGTCGACTATTTGGAGCCCCTGCTGGATTACGGCTCCGCGATCGGCCTTATTCCGGACAACACGCTAACCCAGCGCGACCTGCTGGATGCCCGCATCATGGGCTTGCTGATGCCGCGTCCGTCGGAGACGGCGGCGGCGTTCCGGGCGAAGGCCGCCGAGGAGGGCATCGCGGCGGCGACGGACGCCTTCTACGCGCTTAACCTCGACAGCAATTACATTCGGATGGACCGCATCCGCAAAAATCAATACTGGCGCCACGCGACGCCTTACGGCGAGCTGGAGATGACCGTCAACCTGTCGAAGCCTGAGAAGGATCCCAAGGAAATCGCGATGCTTAAGACGTTGCCGCAAGCGCATTATCCGAAGTGCCTGCTCTGCGCCGAGAATGTGGGGTACGCGGGGCGCGCGGATCATCCCGCCAGGCAAAACCTGCGCATACTGCCCATGAAGCTGCAGGGAGAGGATTGGTTCTTCCAGTATTCGCCTTACGTTTATTACAACGAGCACAGCATCGTCTTTAAGGGCGCGCACGAGCCGATGGCCGTCACGCATGCCTCGTTCGCGAGACTGCTCGACTTCGTGGAGCAGTTCCCGCATTACTTCATCGGTTCCAATGCGGATCTTCCCATCGTCGGCGGCTCCATCCTGAGCCATGACCACTTCCAAGCGGGGCGTCACGTATTCCCGATGGAGATTGCGAAGGTCGACGCCAGCTACGTCGACGGGACGGACTCCGGCGTCACGTACGGCATCGTGCGGTGGCCGATGTCGGTGCTGCGTCTGCGCGGCTCGTCCAAATCCGCGGTTCATGCCGCGGGCTGCCGCATCCTGGATTTGTGGAAGGCATACAGCGATCCGGCGGCAGACGTGCTCGCCTACACCGAGACCGCCGACGGCCGGCGGATCCCGCACAATACGATTACGCCAATCGCCAGGCTGAAGGATAACGGAGACTACGAGCTCGACCTCGTGCTTCGCAACAATCGCACGAGCGACGAGCATCCGGGCGGCATTTTCCATCCGCATAGCCACCTGCACCACATCAAGAAGGAGAATATCGGCTTGATCGAGGTGATGGGGCTTGCCGTTCTTCCCGGCCGCTTGAAGGAAGAGCTGGAGGCCATCGCCAAGCTGCTTACTCCAGATGCCGTGGAGAAGCCTTCCGACCTGAAAGCGGGCGAGCACAGACTCTCCCATCACGCGGATTGGGCCGAGCTGCTGGTCCGGAAGTACGGCAGCGGGCTGTCAGAAGCAGAAGCGGCGGAAGCGGTACGCTCGGAGACGGGGGACAAGTTTCTTGAGGTGTTGGGGGATGCCGGCGTATTCAAACGCGACGCTGCCGGGGCGAAGGCGTTCCGCGCGTTTCTTGAAGCGTCAGGCTTGATATCTCAGTAAATATTTGGCAACAACAATAACCTTCCCTGTCGAATGATGTAATATCATGTGCGGGAAGGTTTTTTAGTTGTGCTGGACTTAATATTATGGTATTTTTTATTTAATAAATATTATTAATTCAATAATAATTATTATGGTAAGCACGTGTTCGAAGGTTCGGTATAAGATGAACGATTACTAACTACTAACGATCGATAATGGAGGTACAACATGCCCGAAAAGATGATGCCGCTTGATGAATTTCTGGAGCTGACGACGGACGAGCAAGTCGAGAAACTCAAGCGCTGGAAAATGGACTATACGCTTAAAGATATTCGTGAAGCTTGGAATTTCAAGCATTCCGCCCAGTATTACATGCTGCTCAAGAAGCTGCGCATCTACGAGCGCGTGGTGAACAAGTCGGACAAATTCTACCCGGCGCAGGAGCAGCTTCTGAATAGGCAGAACGCGTCCGAAGAGCTGGGCTGGAGATCTCAGCCGGCGAAGCTGCCTTCGGACAGCTTCGACTATCATCTCAATACGACCCTCAGCGGAGCGGAGCTTGCGGATAAGCTGGAGCGTCTGGCCCACTTCCTGAAGGGCGAACGCAAAAACATCGCGATTAAGCTGTCACTGGGAGCAGCCGAGCCCGAAACCTCCGAAGAGGAGAGCGAGGAATAAGACGGCGGCGCAACGTCAAAAACCGGAATCGATTCGATTCCGGTTTTTCTTGATTTATAGGAAAGTATAAGCTCTCCATGCCGGGCCTATAAATCTCGGGAATGAAACGCGCTGCGCCGCCAAGGTCGGCGTCAGCCGTTTCACCTTGTTCGCGCCGTTGGGCGGCTTTAGAAATTCATTTGATGAAATTTGTGAAATAATGGTTTGTTTTGGAATTTGAAGTCCGAATTCAATGATCGGGGAAGCACGGGCGACAAGAGTCGTTACTTGCGCAGCTTGCCCAGCTCGGAGACGAGGGCTTCGACCTCGCTGATACTGAATTTATCCTTGCTCGCGACCACGTCGTAAATATCTTTGATGTCTTCGTAGCGCTCGAGGCTGAAGCTCCCTGCCTGCATGGCGGCGCCGGATGCCATTCTCAGCTTGGTCTTGATCGCCTCGATCATAATCTCGAGATTGTCTTTCGTTGGCAATTGCAGATCGGACATGACGTCATTCCTCCTTTGTAGCTTGGCCGTTGTTCTCGCCATTGTACCATGACGAGTGCCCCGGGCACCACAAATTGAAGACGGAATCGGATTTCGGGTACAATGGACGAAGCGGAACATAACGCGATGACAACGATGGCAATGACGGAGGGGAAGGGTGATGACGATCGGCAAGGCTGCGGCTCCGCTGAATGATGCGATGTCGCAGGAGAGTCTTCGGAGGTTTACGGCGGATATCGCCCGGATGCAGCCGGACAAAGAACGCATCGTTTTCGTATGCATAGGGACGGACCGTTCGACAGGCGACGCGCTCGGACCGCTGATCGGGACGATGCTTCAGGAGAACGGGTGGAGCCAAGTCATCGGCACGCTGGCCGAGCCGTGCGACGCCCGCAGGGTCGAAGCGGCGGCGGAAGGCCTTCGGCAGCGAAGCATGGAAGAACTTACCGTCGTCGCGATCGACGCGTGTCTGGGCAAGCCGCAGTCGGTCGGAGGATACGTCCTCACGTCCGGGCCGCTTCGGCCTGGCGCCGCCACGGGACGCGGGCTGCCGCCGATCGGGGACTTCGGCATCGCGGGCGTCGTGAACCGCAATGGCCCCAAAGCATACGGCATGCTTCAGACGACTTCGCTGCACTTTGTCCTCGGCATGGCGAAGCGAATTGTTTCAGCGATTAACGAAGCGTGGTATATCCAATCATAAACACTATTCGCCATTACCAGCGTTCCGATCGCTCGGAACGAACTCTAAGGAGGGTATTCGCATGATCGGCAAACCAGGCATAGAAGCACAGAACGTATCCATCGCCAATTCCACCATTTCGCTTGCGAGCGGACTTGCGCTCGCGTACTACGATTCGGCAGACCAGGGAGCGGAGGAGCCCGTCTTGGTCCTCTTGCACGGCTATTGCGGCAGCTCCTCCTATTGGGAGCAAGTCATCCCTGATTTGGCCCGGTTCGCGAGAGTGATCGCTCCTGATGCCAGAGGACACGGCCTCAGCGCGGCGCCTGCCGACGAGGTTTACGCGATGGAGGCATTTGCCGAAGACGTCGAGGAGCTGCTGGAGCAGCTGGGCATCGAGCGCGCCATCATGCTCGGTCACTCGTTAGGCGGCTACATTACGCTGGCTTACGCCGAGCGTTACGGCCGCCGCTTATCCGCCTTCGGCCTGATCCACTCGACCTCGCTGCCGGATAGCGAAGCCGCAAGAGCGGGGCGGGACAAGGCGGCCGCGGCCATCGAGGCGGACGGCATAGAGGCGTTCGTGGAAGGACTCATACCTAAGCTGTTCGCGGCCGACCGGATCGGCGAGCTTGAAGCACAGGTCGCCAAGGGCAAGGAGATCGGAAGGGCAACATCCCGGCATGGCGCTGCGGCAACGGCGCGCGGCATGAAAGAACGGGCGGAGCGCGGCCGGCTCATTACGACAGCGGAGCTTCCGGTATTGCTTGTTGCCGGCTCGAAGGATGGCGTCATCTCATCGGGCAGCGCGTTCGCGGCGACGGGCGACACGACCAAAGTTGTCGAGCTTGGCAAGGCTGGACATATGAGCATGCTGGAATGTCCGGAGGAGCTGACGGCGGCGATTCGCGGCTTTTTGGACGGCATGGCGGAATAAAGAGCGATGAAGGCGCGGGAGAGCGGCGTAACCGGGGAGGACTGGGTTTGTTTCAACGGGATTATTTCATGCGCATGATCGCGCAGATGACCGAGGCGATCGGCCAGATCAT
>JAQSXN010000295.1 GCA_029256665.1 Paenibacillus sp. | reverse complement strand
TCTAGGACTTTATTTTTTTTTTTGACAGTTGCGAAATATTACAATGACGCAGAATAGCTGCATTCCTTTGAATGAGTTATCTGGAGAGTTCCTTCCAGACTATAAAAATTTCCGTTTACACAAAGGGTTCTACATGATAAATTCTTTATTAAGAACATCACGTTCTTTGAAATTCGCTTCAGGGAGGGAATCTCTCATGGCCAAGTGGAAGAAGGTCGTCGGTCTGACCCTGCTGTTGACGCTGCTTGCATTCCCGGCTTCCGCTTTCGCCTCCGGCTATTCGAGCGCTTACTCCGACAAAGGGAATACTGGTTTATTGTCCAGCTTGTTCTCCTTCTTCGGCGGCTCGGGCAGCTCGTACGGCAGTAATGGCGGTTACGGCAATGATTACGGCAACAACGGCAAGTACGACGACGACTACAAAGACAACAAGAACAACAATAAGGGAAACGGCAAAGACAAGGATAAAGGCAAGGATAAGGACAAGGGCGGCTTTTGGGATTGGTGCGATGATCTTTGGGAGGACGACTGGTGGGAGGATTACTGCTGGTGGGAAGATAACAAAGACGATTCGCGTAAGATTTGGGAAAAATATTATTGCTATTAAACACGATCGAGCCGTTGCCAAGCGAAACCTCGCCTGGCAACGGCTCGATTCGTTTTGTGCGGGATTCACTCGAATGGCGAGAACTGCTTAAGCCGATACCGGTAGCCGCAGAACGCGCAGCGGAAGACGATGCTGTCGCCGCCGATCTCGTAACTGAACCGGTCGTCATCCTCCAATTCGATGAATTCGCGGCCGTGCTCGTCACGGTCTCCCGTCGCGAACAACCCGGTCCGGTTGCCGCATTCGCATTCCAGAACCATCACCATAAACGTCTCATCCCCTTCCTGCCAGCTCGCCCGGCATCTCCCGCAGGAAGCAGCATGGCTGCCGCCAAGACGATCAAGCCCGAGCAATACCCCGCTAAAATATCTGATAAATAATGAACGTGAAAATACAATCTGCCGAGGCCGAGAAGCGCGATCATAACGAAACATGCCGTCGCGACAATCCCTTTTGACCATCCCGCCATAGCCGATCGCCCTATTACGAAAGCGGCCGTCAAGCCGAATAAGATCATGCCCACCATCGCGTTGCCGCTCGGGAAGCTCGCGCCGTCGACGGCGATTCCCCATGCTTCGGACGGACGAGCGCGATCGACGCTGCCTTTAATAGCAGTGTTAAGCGCATATCCGCCAGCCATCGCCAAGATTAAATAGAAGGCATGACGAATTCCTAGCCTCCATGCCGTCCCAGCGGCTATCAACAGCGTGAGCACGACGATGCCCGCAGTGGAACCAATGACGTTCAGCCCTTTCATAAGAGCCGTTGCCGAATCGCCGGCCCATCCTTCCATATAGCCGCGGAAGCCGTCGTCGATCGGGAATCCGCCCAGTTCCGGCAGCAGCAGCCAGATTATAGCAAGTCCTGCGACGCCCGCCGCCAATAAGATGATCCATATGATTTTGTTCATGACCATAAATCCCGCCTCCGCCTGCTTGCTTGCGTTGCTTACTCTCCCCTGCTTCGTTATAATAAGCGATGATATGTTAACTTTACAAGACTTTCAATAGACGAGGAATGGTTGAATTTGATGTATGTAGCGAATCAATGGACGGATTACGAAGTCATCGATACGGGAGACGGGGATAAGCTCGAGCGTTGGGGGCAATACGTGCTTCGTCGCCCGGATCCTCAAATTATTTGGCCGATCGCGGACGAAAGCGGCGAATGGAAGCGCGCGGACGGGCACTATCACCGCAGCAATTCCGGCGGAGGACAGTGGGAGATGCAGGGCAGCTTGCCCGAGCGCTGGACGATCGCTTACGGCGACTTGAAATTTCATATTAAACCAACCAACTTCAAGCATACGGGCTTGTTCCCGGAGCAAGCGGTCAATTGGAGCTGGATGATGGACAAGATCCGCAATGCGGGCCGCCCTATCCGCGTATTGAACCTGTTCGCGTATTCCGGCGGAGCAACGGTCGCGGCGGCATCTGCGGGCGCCGAGGTGTGTCACGTCGATGCGGCCAAAGGCATGGTGCAATGGGCCAAGGACAATGCCGTGTTGTCCGGTCTGGAGTCTGCGCCAATCCGTTACATTACGGACGACGTGTTCAAGTTCGTGCAGCGGGAGCAACGGCGCGGACGCCAGTACGACGCCATCATTATGGATCCTCCGTCCTACGGACGCGGTCCGAACGGAGAAACGTGGAAGCTGGAAGAAAATCTGTATCCGTTCCTTCAGACCTGCACGACGATTTTGTCCGATAACCCGCTCTTCATGCTCATCAACTCTTATACGACGGGCCTATCTCCGTCCGTCCTCCATAATCTGCTGCACATGTCCATGAAGAGCAAATACGGCGGTTCCATCCATTGCGGCGAGATCGGACTGCCGATTACGCGTTCCGGTCTTAATCTGCCCTGCGGCATTCTGGGGCGTTGGGAGTCCGAATAATGCAGATCCAGGTGCTGTTCGAGGATAATCACGTTTTAGTGGTCGTTAAACCGCCAGGCATCCCTTCTCAAGAGGACGAATCCCGCGACCCGGACATGCTGACGCTGCTGAAAGAAGACGTGAAAATGCGCCACAACAAGCCGGGCAACGTGTTCTTGGGACTTGTCCATCGCCTCGACCGTCCCGTTGGCGGCGCCATGGTGTTCGCCCGCACTTCCAAGGCCGCGTCGCGCCTGTCCGAATCCGTGCGGAGCCGCGCGTTCGGCAAAACCTATATGTGCGTCGTGCAAGGTCGGCCGGCCGCGCGCTCCGCAACGCTCACGCATTATATCCGGAAGGACTCCAAGCGGAATCAGGTCACCGTCTATGATGCTCCCGCGCCTGAGGCGAAGGAAGCGATACTGGATTACTACGTTGCGGCCACGGGGAAAGGCTACAGTTTAGTTGCCGTCAAGCTCCTGACGGGCAGGCCGCATCAAATCCGGGCGCAGATGGCCCGCATCGGCTGTCCGCTCGTCGGGGATCTCAAGTACGGCGCCGACAAACGCGCGGAATCGGCCGACATCATGCTATGGTCCACCTCGGTTTCCTTCCCCCATCCCGTCACGAAGGAGACCTTAACCTTCCGCTCCTTGCCGGAACGAAGCGCTGCTTGGACTTGGTGGACGCAGGACGAGCT
This sequence comes from Paenibacillus sp., assembly GCA_029256665.1. GTDB lineage: Bacteria > Bacillota > Bacilli > Paenibacillales > Paenibacillaceae > Pristimantibacillus. The sequence goes on along the minus strand of JAQSXN010000295.1, from coordinate 2,497 downwards.
TGAAGCCGCTTCCCGATCCATGTTAGAAGCCGGCCGCTGACGGGCCTGCCTGAAGCGGCATTCAAGAGAGGACGTTATTCCGTTGAGAAAAAAAGCGAAAAAGAAAATCACGTTTACTTTGTTTACGACCCTTGCCCTCCTTGCTCTCGTCTTCGCGTTCATCTGGGCATACCCTATGCTATCGGGCGATTCAGGCAAATCGCCTAACCTGACGGGGAACGCCGGCTCCGATCCGACGGAGACCGCCGAAGCAGCTCCTTCTCCTACCCAAGAGCCAACGCCTCCGCCTCCCGTCTTCTCGGAGGCCGTATGGATCGGCGTCGGCGATATCATGAGCCACTCGCCGCAATTGCCCGGCGCTTACGACGCGGCGACGGGAACGTACGACTTCACCCCGTTCTTCGAGAACGTGAAGCCTATTCTAAGCGAAGGCGATTGGGTCATGGCGAATTTGGAGACGCCGATTGCCGGCGCGGATTTCGGCTATTCCGGATATCCGACCTTCAATGCGCCGACCGAGCTTGCCGAGGCCCTTAAGGATGCCGGCTTTAATCTGCTCTCCACCGCCAACAACCATTCGCTCGACAAGGGCGAGAATGGACTGCTCAAGACGTTGGAGCATGTCCGGGCGCTTGGCTTCCAGACCGTCGGGACGGCCGTCTCGCAAGCGGAAGCGGATGCCAATGTCATCGTGGAGAAGAACGGGATTCGAATGGGATTGCTTTCCTACACCTACGGCACCAACGGCATTCCGATTCCCGAGGGAAAACCTTATCTGGTGAATCTGATCGACGAATCGAAGATCAAGGCGGATATCAAGCGAGTGCGGGATGCCGGAGCCGATCTGGTCACGGTCGCGCTCCATTTCGGCACCGAATACCAAACGGTTCCGAACGATTCGCAGACGACGCTGGCGCGGTCTCTCGCGGCCGCAGGCGCCGATATCATCGCGGGATCCCATCCGCATGTCGTGCAGCCGTACGAGGTCGTGGATACGTTTGACGAGCAAGGACGAGCCAAGCAAGCCTTGATCATTTACTCCATGGGCAACTTCATCTCCAACCAGCGTGGAGAATCCAAGGATTACGGCGTCATCTTTAAGGTTGGCGTCAAAAAAAACATGACGGACGGTTCCGTAGGGCTTACGGAAATCGAAGCTATTCCGACATGGGTTCATCGATATCGTCCCGATAAATCTTATCGCTACCGCGTGCTCCCAGTCGAGGCGACGCTCGCTGCGGGCAATGATAAGCTGCTTAAGCAAGCCGATTATGCGGCATTGACCAAAGATCTGGCCATGCTGACGGACCGACTGGAATCCATGCGGGAACAATGACCGGCGCATACGAAAGGGCAGTACATACCGCAATGCGCGGCTTGTACTGCCCTTTTGCAAGTTTCTATCAATGATTGGCAACTTTGCCAAGCAGCAACACGAGCAACTGTTGGTTATGAGCAGATATACGATCCAGCGATTCGCCGATCAATCGGCTGCGAATGGCTCTGCCCCGTTCGCATTCCGATATCCCTTGCTCCGATACGGTAATCCATACGATCCTTCTATCCTGATTGTCGCGCGACCGCTCGATTAAACCGTTGCGCTCCATCCGGTCTAGCAGCGTCGTAACCGCGGCAGGGGTTGTGGACAAGTACGGGATGAGATCGGATGGTTTCATCGGTTCCGAATCCAGCAACAGCTCCAATACGTTCAGCTGTCCTTCGGTGAGCGGAGCCAGCGATTGCTCCAGATTCATCTTCCAGTCGCGCGTCAGCCTCGTCCATACCTTCGTAAAGTCTTCGGAAATCATTCCTCCACCCGCTTCCTTCCAATTGAATTCTCTTACCTCTATTATACCAATCCGCAATGTCGAATAAAAGGTTAACAAGGTTAATAGTTTACGCGCTCCGTCGCCACATTTCCGAACCGTTTGACAGAAGAAGACATATACTGAGGCGACAGCCCAACTCTGCGGACTTGCGGGCGATGTGCGGCGGAACGGCTCAAGGGGAGCGTGATTCAGGTGGAAGAACGGAAATCGGAAGTGATTCGTAGGATAAAAGTTTACGGAATCATCAAAGACCCACAGTGGCTGGACCGCCCTGACGAGCTGGTCCCGCTGTGGGTCATGCTTGAAGCGATGCTGGAGCTAATCGAACGTTTCAACCCGCCCGATCAGCCTTACGATTGATGTAAGGAGGATGCGGACCTTATAAACGTTGTCGTGATATGGTCTGGCTTTTCGACCGCGAATATCGATTTGCCAACGGATTTGCGCTCTTCGATCGGCGCTTTCTCCGAGTCGGTGGCAAGCCGCGCCCCGGAAGATGTAAGCGCCACGATTTCAAGCGGTTTGGTGCAATAATAGGCGGCGATCAGACCGGAGCCGTTAGGTTTCACGCGCTTGCCTTCTTTGAATTCGAAGGTTTGGACCCCTTTGCCGCCTCTGCCTTGGATCGGATAATCAAGAAGCAGCGTACGTTTGGCGTAACCGAGATC
>JAQSXN010000294.1 GCA_029256665.1 Paenibacillus sp. | reverse complement strand
ATGGAGGGGGTATTTGGCATTTGCGTTAGTATTCTCAGAGCAAACACAACATAGGACAGGACAGGCCAGGTGGCCGAATGGTGCACCAAGTAGATGCAAAGAGATCGAAATATCGATCACATATGGCAGAAGAGGTGTCCAGCAGGCGCAAGAGATCGAAAAATCGATCACATATGTCGGTTGGGGAGTCTAGCGGGCGCAAGAGATCGGAAAATCGATCACATATGGCGGTTAGGGCGTCAGGCAGGCGCGAAGAGATCGAAATATCGATCACATATGGCGGTTGGGGCATCCGGCAGGCGCGAAGAGATCGAAATATCGATCACATATGGCGGTTGGGGCGTCCGGCAGGCGCAAAGAGATCGAAAAATCGATCACATATGGCGGTTGGGGCGTCCGACAGGGGCGAGAGGTCGATAAATCGATCACATATGGCGGTTGGGGCGTCCAGCAAGCGCAAAGTGGAAGCGGCCATATGAAGGCGGATTGATGTAAACGATGACAACTTATTAATAGAAATCGGATGTTTTCTACATTCGTTGGGATATAACTGCCTAGCCGAGAGGGCTATAATAGCTTCTATATTATGAAATCATGAAGCAGGAGGGGATATCTTTGAACATTACAAGACATGCCGAAAACCCGATTGTCGTACCGGGCTTGTACGATTGGAGATTGGCGACGGTATTCAACCCCGCCGTCATTAAGGATAACGGAAAAACCTACATGATCGAAAGAACGGCAGGCTCCCTGACGCCATGCAAAAACTATCTGGGTCTGCTGGAGAGCACGGACGGCGTTCACTTTACCCACGTCGTCGACCATCCCGTCGTTACGCCGGACGAGCTCGGCTTCCCGTACGGCAGCGTACAGGATCCGCGCATGGTCAAGATCGAGGACACCTACTACATGACGATCGCGCTGCGTCCGTGCGCGATGAATTATTATCCGACCGGCACGGGCATTCCGGAGCGCTCCATCCCGACGTATCCGGACGGCTGGGGCGAAGAGGAGGGGCACTGGCTGACCCGCTCGATGCTGCTGTCCTCTAAGAACTTGATCAACTGGGAGTACGTATCCACGACGACTCCGCTCGAAATCAACGACCGGAACAACATCCTGTTCCCGGAAAAAATCAACGGCAGATACGCCCTGCTGCGCAGACCGGAGGAGTATATCGGCGAAGCATACGGCACGGAACAAGCCGCGATCTGGATTTCTTATTCCGACGATCTGAAGACGTGGGAGGATCCGGTGCTCTTCGCCAAAGCGGAGCAAGAGTGGGAAATGAAAAAGATCGGAAGCTCGACGCCGCCGATCCGAACGGAGCAGGGCTGGCTTCTGTTCTATCATGGCGTCGATCAACAAACCGTATACCGCCTCGGCGCGATGCTGCTCGATCTGGAGGATCCGACGAAAATTTTGGCGCGTACGTCGAACTATATCATGGAGCCCGAAACGTATTACGAAAAGTTCGGCTACCAAATTCCGAACGTCATCTTCCCTACGGGCTGCGTGCTGGACGAAGGCGTTCTGCATATCTACTACGGCGTGACGGATACGGCCATCGCGCTTGCGACGGTGCCGCTCGAAGAGATGCTCGCGCACCTGAATTTGCCGGAGAATCGCAAATAACTTTCATTTTGCAGGATAAAATCGAATGATTATGGGATATTTCCGATTATTAATATTTTTTATAATGAAAGCGTAGATCAATTGGGCGCCCCGATTGACGATCTTCCCTAATAAAGCGATTACAAATATGGAAAGAGGGTTTCAAATGGTCTATTCGAACTTCACAAAAAGATCTCTTCTTGTCTCGCTAGCCGGATTAATGGCCGTTACGACGGCGGCATGCGGCAATTCCGCCGACAACGACGCGAACGGCGGCTCTTCGGCCGGCGATAAAGTGACGATTACGATGATGCATCCCTGGACGACTCCGAACATCGACAACGACGTATACAAGGCGCGGATCGAGCAGTTCCAAAAGGATCACCCGGACATCGTGATCAAAACCGACGAAGTGCCGTCCGCTCAATATAAAACCAAGCTTCGCACGCTCGCGGCGGCCAATAACCTGGCCGACGTCAACGTCGTCTGGCCGGGCGCGGACCTGGCGCCGCTCGTCGACGGCGAGCTGCTGCAGCCGATCAACGGTCTCATGGACAATTGGAAGGACATTCTGCCGGAGAGCGCGCTGACTCCGTTCAACGTGGACGGCCAGCAATACGCGATTCCGACCAAGCAAACGTTCGTCGACATCGTCTACTACAACAAAGAAATGCTGGCGAGCGTAGGCTACGAGGCGTTCCCCGCGACGTACGCGGACTTCATCGAACTGGTCAAGAAGCTCAAAGAAGCCGGGTTGACGCCAATCTCGCTCGGCAATAAAGAACAATGGCCGCTGCAGTCCTCGATTCTGTCCATTATCGGCGACCGTTTCACGGGCAGCGATTTCTTGCAGAAGGTATTGAACGGCGAAGCGAAGTTCACCGATCCGGAATTCGTCAGTGCGATTGCCGTCATCGACGAGCTCAGCAAGCTGAAAGCGTTCAATACCGACGCGAACAACATGGACTCCGTTCAAAGCCAGGATTATCTGATCCAAGGCAAAGCGGCCATTCACATCTCCTCTTCGACCGTTGACGCGCGCGTTCGCATCAACAACGAAGAAGGCGACAAGTTCGGCATCGCCCTGTTCCCTAGCGTGGAAGGCGGCAAGGGCGACCCGGCAAAAAGCGCGGGCGTCGTGCAATACGGCATCGCGATCAACAGCAAGCTGGACGAGCGCAAAAAAGCGGCAGCCGAAGAATTCATGAAATATTTCGTGAGCGAGGATCTGTACAAGGATCTGATCAGCAACGGCGTCGTCGTTCCCGCGAAGGTCGAGGTTCCGGAGGATGCAAGTCCATACCAGAAAGAAATGCTTGAATTGACAGGCAAAGGCACGGCTCCCGTGTTCGACAGCATTATTCCGACCCAGGTCGTCAGCGTCATCCAGAACGGCTTGCAAGCTTTGACGGTGGGACGCGGCACGCCTCAAGAGGTCGCCCAGGATACGCAAGCGGCGATGGACGAATACAACAAGAAATAAGTTTTTGCTAAGTTAGGATTGCGGCACGAACAGAGAAAACCCGGTCTCCGGGTTTTCTCTGTTAGGACCGAGTAATTGACAAAATTTAAGTTTAAAAAGTTCGGTTCTCAGTACCGAGAAGATGGAATGAAGCTAGAAACTGAGTATCGGAGCGTAGCAGAGCTACGTGAGAAACGGAAGGTTCGGCTGCATTCCATATTCGATGTCGAGTAAGCTACACGGTATGCTTCGTAATGGGAAGCGGACTTTTTAAACTACATCTAAAAGGAGAATGGCAGATGCATACGCTTAAAAGGAGCAAGCTGGCAATTTTCATCGGATTGTTCCCGGCCCTCTTGATCTATCTGGGGATTGCCATCGTTCCGATCGGACTTTCCTTGTATTACTCGCTTATGGATTGGAACGGAATCGGCGCCAAGGAATTCGCCGGACTCGACAATTACGTACGGATGTTCCAAAGCGACACGTTCTGGTTGTCGGTCAAAAACAATCTCATTATCATGGTAACGGGCCTGGTCGGCCAATTGCCGCTCGGCCTGCTGATGGCGTTGCTGCTCAACAAAGGGCTGAAGGGATCCGGTTTCTTCCGTACCGTGGGCTTTATGCCGGTCGTCATCTCCTCCGTCATGGTCTCTCTCATTTGGGGGATGATCTATAACACGGAGTACGGTTTGCTTAACAATTTCCTGGCGTTCGTCGGACTCGAGAGCTGGCAGCAAAACTGGCTGAGCGATCCCAAGTGGTCGATCTTATCGATCAGCGTTGCCTACATTTGGCAAAACGTCGGATTGTATATGGTCATGTTTCTGGCGGCGCTCCAAAATATTTCCGACGAAGTCAACGAAGCCGCGGAGCTGGACGGCGCGACCGGTCTGAAACGCACTCTGTACGTAACGATTCCGATGATTCGCGCCACGCTCATGGTTACGGTCGTGTACAGCATCAGCAATTCGTTCCGCGTGTTCGATCTGATCCAGGTATTGACCGGCGGGGGTCCGGCGCATCAGACCGAGGTCATGACGATCCATATGTATTCCAGCGCCTTCGTCAATCTGGAGTACGGCTACGGCAGCGCGGTATCGATCATGATTCTGTTGTTCAGCTTGGTCGTCATTACGATCGCCAACCGTCTCGGCAAGGAAAAAGCATAGGAAGGAGGGGGAGAAAGTGAAACAGAGATCTCCATTGTTCAAAATATTCGCTTACGTCTTTTTGGGTTTGTTCGCTCTCATGAATTTAGTCCCCATCTTCTGGATGATCATCAACTCGTTTAAGTCCGAGCAAGAATACGCGGCGGATCCGTTCTCCATGCCGACCGGCATCCAGTTATCTAACTATGCGAAGGCGTGGGACATCGCCAACATGGACACGTATTTCATCAATAGCTTCCTCATCACGTTTATTTCATTGATCGTCACCGTATTTCTCGGCGCGCTTGCGGCCTTCTTCTTGTCCAGGTTCGAGTTCAAGCTGCGCGGCCTTACGTACGGCTTATTCCTGCTCGGCATGCTCGTGCCGATCCATGCCACGTTGATTCCGATATTTCTCATTATGCAAAAACTGAGCCTGATCGATACGTATTTCTCGCTCATTCTGCCATATACGGCTTTCCACTTATCGCTTACCGTCTTTATCCTGGAAGGCTTCATGCGCGGTTTCCCCAAGGACATGGAGGAGTCGGGCATCATGGACGGCGCGGGCATCTTCCGGATCTTCTGGTCCATCATCCTGCCGCTTACGCGTCCGGCCATGGCGACCGTCGTCATCCTGAACTTCATCTACAACTGGAACGAATATCTATTCGCGCTCGTGCTCGTGACGTCCAACAGCCTCAAAACGCTGCCGCTCGGCCTCGCCAACTTCGTGGGTCTCGAAACCGCGAACTACACGCTGCAGATGGCCGCGCTTACGATCGCGTTCATCCCGATCGTCGTTTTCTATCTCCTGCTTCAGAAACAGCTGGTGACGGGCATGACGGCCGGCGCGGTCAAAGGTTGATTCGTTATTCGGCAAAGAGGTACAATATGACCCACAAGGATAACCGCCGACGTTAGTCCGGCCGCGAAGGAGGAGCAGCATGACAATGGGAGGGAGAGGCTTCGGAAGACTGAGCCTCAGGAAAAAAGCGCTGATCATCTTCCTGTTGTTCGTGATCCTGCCCACCGTCGGGGTCGGCGTTATCGTGCAATACAACTATCAGCTCGTGCTGCGGGAGCAATATACAAGCTCCGTCCATCGCAATCTGGACAACGTCGCCAGCCAGCTGTCGGAGCAGACGAAGATGGTGACGGACATGGCCGATTACCTGATTCTTAGTCCGGACATGAGACGCTATCTGCGAACGTATCCTTCCCTGACCGATCAGCAAATCGCGGATTTGAAAAACGACATTGAAAACTTCCTGACCTTTCAGTTGATGTCCAAAAGGACGAGACCAAGTGGCAGAACAAAGCCCGGGCCATGAAAGGCGGGTTGTTCTGGACGCAAGGGTATGCGCTCGAGAGCGCTTGGTACGGCCAAGAACGCGTATTTTCGTTAATCCGGGTGCTCAATTCCTACGTCGATATTACCCAGCCGCTTGGCCTTCTCACGATTCGGATGGACGAGGCCAGCGTCGTGTCCGAGCTGGAGAAGGGCATTCTGAGCGATTCCTCGGGCAAAGTCTACTTGCTGGGGACGGAGGGCGAGCTTCTTCTCGCCTCGGGCGACCATACGGCGCAAGATTACGAGCCCTATGCCGAGTCCATTAACGAGCTTGCCCGCAGCGACCGCGGCTTCAGCACGATCGAAGTGGACGGCGAGCCGCACCTTGCGCTTTACCATCGCATGTCGGTGCCGGACTGGACCATCGTCGCGATGATTCCCGAGTCGCATCTGTCGGAGCAATTCCAAGGCGCGGAATGGCTGATGACGGCCATCTTGGCGGCGATCGTCGCGCTCGCTTTCGCGGCTTTCTACGGCTTTAACTATACGATCATTCGGCCGATCCTGCGCTTGAAGAAGGAGACGGTCCGCGTGGCGGGCGGCGATTTCAGCGTAAGGGTGCCGATCGAGTCCCAGGATGAAATCGCGGACCTGAATCGGAAATTCAATGCCATGGTCGGCACGATCGAAGAGCTCATCGAGCACAAATACAAGTTGGAGCTAAGCGAGCGGGAGTCCGAGCTCAAGCTGCTGCAGAATCAGATCGACCCTCATTTTCTGTACAACACCCTGGACATGATCCGTTGGACGGCAAGGCTGGAGAAGGCGGACAAGTCGAGCCGGCTGATCGAGATGCTGTCCAAGTTTTTCCGGGCGCGGGTCGGGAATAATCACCATCATACGACGCTGTCGAAGGAAATGGAGTTCGTGCAGGCCTACCTGTTCTTGCAGCAGTACAGGCTAGGCGACAAGCTGGCGTATAAGCTGCATCTGGAGCCCGGGCTCGAGGAAGCGCCAACGCTCAAAGCATCGATTCAGCCGTTGGTGGAAAACTTCTTCAAGCACGGCGTGGACAAGGCCAAGCCCATCCATGTCATCGAAGTAATCGGCTATCGTCATGAAGAAGAAATTTGGGTGGACGTCTCCGATAACGGCAAGGGCATGAGCCCCGAACGGCAAGCCGACGTGAGGGAAGCGCTCGAAGGAAGCCGTCCGCTTGAAACGATGATGGGGAAACGCGGCGCGCTGCACAACATCCATGAGCGAATGACGATTTCTTTCGGTCAGCGGTACGGCGTTCAAATCGTGGAATCATCACCGGAGGGAACCGTGATTAGGCTGCGGCTGCCTCTATCGAATGCAGAAAGCTAAGGCGGTGTACATCATGGGCAATCAGATCGAGACCGAGCGTCCGCTTGTCAAAATGATCATCGTGGACGACGAACCCGTCATCTGCCAAGGGCTGCGCTATACGATCGACTGGGCGGAGCTTGGCATCGAGGTCATCGGCGAAGCGTATGACGGCGAAGAAGCGCTGCGGCTCATGGAGAGGGAACGGGCCGATATCGTGCTGACGGATATCCGCATGGACGGCATGGACGGGCTGGAGCTCGCTAGCCAGCTCAACCAGCGGTTTCCCGATGTCCGCATCATCATCATCAGCGGCTACGAGGATTTTCAGTACGCAAGGCAGGCGATGCGGATCGGCGTGCACGATTATCTGCTCAAGCCGGTCGAAATCGACGAATTGGTTAAAACGGTCGCCCGATTAATCGAGGACATGCGGGCCAACGAAGGCCATAACGGCGAGGGCCTGCAAGAAATCAAGCTGTGGCTGACCAACGTGGCCAGAAACGGAATCGCGTACGGCCGGGAAGCGCCTTCGTCGCTGCGGGGCTCCCAATATCGCGTCGCGGCGAGCCGGCTGGAACGGTTCCAGGAACGATACGGGGAGCTTGCGCGCGAGCAGCTCGACGACCTGCGCGAGCAATGGTTAACCGGCGTCCGTCAAGCCGCGGAGCAACGTCCCGGGCTCCGTTCGTTCTCGATCTTCGATCAGGAGAATCTGCTGATTACCCTGATCGTGGCCGATGAGCCGCTCCAAGCGGCGGAGTGGGAGCGGTTCTGGAAGCAAGCCGCGCTCCAAAGCCGGCAGTCGCCTGCGTTTTATATGGGGGTGTCCCGGCTGTATACCGATTTGAACGAAACCTCGTCGCGATGCGCTGAAGCGGCTAATCTGACGAACTACCACGTCGTCGAGCAAGAGGCCGTGCTCGATTGTCATACGGAGTTGAAGTGGAGCGAAATAAGACGGCCGGCGGAGCTGGACCTGGCGCAAACCGTTCAAACCCTTTCGGCGGCGCTGTTCAAGCAGAACCAAGAGGAGATGCGGGCGGCGGTGGCGGGCTTATTCGCTTTCTTTAAGGAACAGTTCTACTTCTTGCACGAGATCGCGTCCGCGCGGGAAGAAGTGCTTACCTTGCTGCGGCAACGACTGCGCAAGAGCGGCATGACGGGGCTGGACGGCGTCATAACCGCGAACGCCGTCGATCCGAGCGTACTAAACACGTACGACTCTCTCGAGCAAGCCGTGCAAGAGGATATGCGGAAGCTCTACGAGCTGGTCGAGCAGAACGGCGGCGACCGCTCGTATTGGATCATCGAGAAGTCCAAGCGGTACATCGAAGAGCATTTCACCCATGAGCTGAAAGCTTCCGAGGTTGCGGCATGGCTCAAGATCACGCCGAGCTATTTTAGCTATATTTTCAAACAAAGCACGGGAAAAGGGTTTACCGAATACGTGAACGAGCTCAAGATGGAGAGAGCCAAGCTGCTTCTCGCCACCACGCATGACAAAGTGTTCGAGATCGCGGATCAAGTCGGCTACAAGGAATACAAATATTTTGTGTCGGTATTCAAATCGTATATGGGAATGACCCCGAAGCAATATCGAAGCATGCAAGCAGGCAATACGGAAACGAGGTGAGGCATCCATGGAAAAGTACAAACAATCGGGACTGCCGATCGAGGAGCGCGTCCATGATTTGATGTCGAGAATGACGCTCGAGGAGAAGGTCGGGCAACTGAATCAAAGAATGTATGGTTGGGATGCTTACGAGAAACAAGCCGACGGCGCCTATGCGCTGACGGAAGCGTTCAAGCAAGAAGTTGCCGAGTTTGGCGGGATGGGCGCTTTGTACGGGTTGTTCCGCAGCGATCCTTGGTCGGGCGTCGACTTCGCGAACGGGATCGCACCCGAGGATAGCGCCGTCGTGGCCAACGGGATTCAGCGTTACGTGCTGGAACATACCCGGCTCGGCATTCCCGTATTATTAAGCGAAGAGAGTCCGCACGGGCATCAGGCGCTGGACGGAACGATGCTGCCGGTCAACCTGAACGCGGGTTCGACCTGGAATCCCGAATTGATGGAACAGGCGTACCGATTGGCGGCCGCGGAAATCCGGAGTCGGGGCGCTCACCTGAGCTTGGTGTCCGTGCTCGACATTGCGCAGGATCCGAGATGGGGGCGCACGGAGGAATGTTTCGG
>JAQSXN010000293.1 GCA_029256665.1 Paenibacillus sp. | reverse complement strand
CCGGTGCGCGGCAACCAGCGACTCGCGGTAACGCCGCCGCTCCGCCTCCGCCTCCCCCCGAACCCCCGCATGCCGCCCGCCTCCGGCGTCGGCCAGCAGCAAGTGCAGCCCCGCCGCCGACAAGCCCACGGCGCCGGTCAAGAACACCGCCTCCCCGGGCTTCGCGCCGGATCGCCGCAGCTCGCGTCCCGCTTCGACGGTTCCCGTCAGCGTGACGGACACCACAAGACGCTCCGGCGACGACGTCGTATCGCCTCCGATCACCGCCACCCCGTAGCGCTCGGCGCACGCGTACAGCCCGTCGTACACCCGGAGCATCCGCTCCGGACCATACGACTTCGGCACGGAAACCGAGACGAGCGCATGCAAGGGCACGCCGCCCATCGCGGCAATATCGCTGACGTTCGCGGCGAGCGCCTTGTAGCCGACATCTTCGTCCCTCATCGTCGCATCGCTGAAGTGCACGGTCTCCACCATCGTGTCGACCGCGAGCAGCAGTCTTCGCGCCCCGTCGATGCCATCCGCGGCATCCGTTAGATCAACGACCGCGGCATCATCGCCGATGCCAAGCGCCACGCCGCGCCGCTTCTGCCATTCGGCCGTCTGCCGACGCGCCGTCCAATGCGCTATGCTTGCGAATTCGTCCACGCCCCGAATCTCCTTCATCCCATTCATATGTCCCCATTCTACCTTAAACCGCTGGCGATTCAAAGCTTGGCGACGGCGCGAATCCTTCCAAGACGCAAGGTGAAACGGCTGTCGTCTTCCTTTGGCGTCGCAGCGCGTTTCATTCCGAGATTCTATAAATCAAGAAACCTTCCCGCCGCCGGCAACGCCGGATCGCAAGGAAGGCTTCGTGATTCGTTGTGCGCTTGTCGCGGCTATAGTTCCCGGATGATCGTTAAGTGAAGCTGATCCTTCAACTCGATCTCGTAAGGCGAAGCCGGGGGTCTGCCGTCAGGCTCCTCGATGACGCGGACGCGCGGACGGTGTACGGCGAGCTGGCTGTTATGGGTGACGACGACGATCTGCCCGGTGTTAAGCTCCAGCGTGGTCGCGACGGGATAGACGGATATATGGCTGCAGAACAGCTTGATCAAGTCCAGATCGAAGTATGTCCCGCCCGAAGCGAACAGAAACTCGATCGCCTCGCTCGTCGTATACCGCTTCCGGTGCGGACGCGGCGAGACGAGCGCATCGTACGTATCCGCGAGTCCGACGATTTGGGCGTATATATGGATCTCGTCCCTCTTTAGGTTCCGAGGATATCCCGAGCCGTTGTACCGTTCATGATGCTGCAGGGCGCAATGGGCGGAGACGATGGAGATGTCGTGATATTTGCGTAGAATATCGAATCCGAGCTTGGGGTGGGAGCGCAGCAGCTCATGCTCTTCTTGCGTATATCGGCCCGTCTTGGTCAACAGCTCGGCAGGCATCTTCGTCATCCCGATGTCGAACAACAGCGCACCGATGCCAAGCTCCTCCAGCTGATTGCGGTTAAACCCCTTGGCGATGCCCATGATGCCCGACAATACCGCAACGTTAAACGAATGCTGGAACAAATAGGCGTCCATGGAATGAATGCTAGTCAAATTGACAAGCATGTCGGGGCGCGTCGCGAGATCCTGCATGATGCTGCCGAAGATGGCGCGGAAGTTCCTGCCCATATCGGGAGCGATCGTGCGGCCTCTCGTCACGACCTCGTCCTTAAAGGAATGCATCGTCTTATAAATCTCGTTTACCGCTTTGGTCCTAGTCTCGTCCCGGATCGTTTCCTCCGGCTCGATGTCGCCGGATAACCCGTCTTCAATATACAGAAAATCGATTCCGAGATTACGGAGCCGGTCGATGTAACGTTCGCTTAATTCGACTCCGGCCCCGAGCAGTACGTTGCCGTTTTCCTGAAAGATCGATCTGGCCACCCGATCTCCCGGCTTCGCCAATGCTAACTGCACTTTTCTCATGTCATACCTTCCCGCCTTCAGTTGCGTCGTTACCCGCAGGGTGAGTAATTACTATCTTAGCAAACATCGTAACGTCTGGCTATGTCAGTAATCTGTGAGAATGAAAAAAAGGACGAAGCAGCATGAACTGCTTACATCCTTTGCCGGCTGGCGGCGGAAGGTCAGGCCAGCTTGCTCTTGACGATCCGGTTGCGGCCGTTGTACTTGGCCTCGTAGAGCGCGGCATCCGCCTGAGCCATCAAGTTGCGCAAATACGTTTTGGGGTCTGCCAAGCTGGCGGCGTCAAAGCGGTCGATCGAGATAACCCCCATGCTGATCGTGACCGAGATCATGCCATCGCCGATGCCCGAGGGCACCTTGTTCTGCTCGACCGTCATCTTGACCTGTTCGGCCATAAGCTCGGCTTGTTCCTTGTTGGTGTGAGGCAGATATACGGTAAATTCTTCACCGCCGAATCTCGCCAGCACGTCCGTCGGCCGAAGCGCGCTGCGCACCGCGTCCACCGTGCTGCACAGCACCTCGTCTCCGGTCAAATGCCCGTACCGGTCGTTAATCATCTTGAAGTGATCCAGGTCGAATATAAATAGTGAAAACGGAATGCCGTAACGAATATTCGCGACGACCTCTTCTTCCAGCTGCTGCAGCAAATATCTGCGGTTGTAACATCCCGTCAAGCCGTCCGTTATGGCCATGTGCTCCAGCTTCTTGTTGGCCTGGAACAGCTCGTCCTGCATGACCATAAGCTCGTTGTTGCGCTGGTGCAGAAGCTCGTTCTGCGAATTGGTTTCTTCGACCAGCATTCTTAGCTCGCTCACGTCCTGAAACGTCAAGACGCGGCCGATGATCCGTTTCTTGCCGTCCAGAATGGGAGCGGATTGCACGATCACATGCCTAATGTGGTTAATCGCCACGTTAAGCTCGACCTCCAACCTCTCCATCGACCTCGCTTTCTGGGCTTCGAACAAGGCCAGAAGCTGCTTGGACGATTCTTCCTTAAACTGCGACGCCAGTTCCAGCGGCCGGAAGAAATCGCCGATCCGCAATTTGAGTAGCGGCTTCAATACCTTGTTCACTTCGAGAATGATGTCGTTCTCGTCCAGCACAAGGATGCCCATGGACATCGTATTCATGACGTCCCGCTGCACGATCTGGATAATATCGAATACCCGGTTGCGGCTGATGGCGTTGACGATATACGTCGCCGTCGTCGCAAGCCCCACGGAAATAAGCGGGAAATAATTGTCGAGGCGGTCGATCAAGTACAGGTTGATAAGCAAGTCGCCCAGAGCGAAGGACGACAGCATGAACAGGCCGATCAACGCGGTACGGACCATCTGGCGCTGCCGCGCCGACTCGTCCTTCCTGCGAAGTTTGTGCAGAAGAATCACAAGCGATACGGACAGGTATAACAGAAGCTGTCCGATCATGACCCAATAGAGAGGGCCGTGCTGCAGCTGCTTCAGGGGCTCCAGCTTGGCGTCGACGGTCAGGAACATGCCGCTTGGGTTCCAAGCCACGACCGCGACGGAAATGAGCGCGGGTATCGATAGAACAAGAAGTCTGCTCTTGCGAATGACGTAGGATTGTCCTGTCAGATAAAGGATAAAGATGAACCATCCGATCCCTAGCATCGATAGTCCTATGTAGGAGCCGGATAGGTATAAGAGCCTAAAGGAGGTCGCGGAGGTGGTCTGCGATGCGAACTGGAACAGCGGCCACATGATGAAAACGACGTGGAGCAGAAGATAAATGCGATGCAAAACCGTTACCGTGCTTGAAGAAAACACGTAGAGGAACAATACCGCAAGAATCAAGAACATGGTAAAATCGAGCCAGATCATCCAATCCAATAAGGTTCACCCATTCGTTTGGTAGCCATCTATTTCCATTGTAGCAAATGTTATTGTCATCGACAATTGCCTATTTGCCAAATGAAAACTATTTGTTCCCGGAAGTCGGCCAGGCATTAGGTAGCATTCGTTCCAGGGAGGGGGAGAGTCCTAGGAACGACTTGAAGGCGAGATATTGCTCCCATTTGCGCTCGGATAGTTCTTTCCTACCAGAGACTACCGCTCTAATCAGCAGGTTTTTGGGCGTATGCTCCGGATCGACGAACTCCAGCATCTGCACCTTGTACCCCAGCGCCTCCAGCAGCTGCCCTCTGACGGCATCCGTGGCAAGCGCGGCGAACCGTTCTTTCAGCAAGCCTTGGGACAGGATGGGAGCCATCACCTCGTTCTCGACCTGGCGGAACAGCTCATGCTGGCAGCAAGGCACCGACATAATGACGGAAGCTCCCCAGCCTACGGCTTTGGCGAGCGCGGCATCCGTCGCGGTATCGCAAGCGTGCAGCGTCACGACCATGTCCGCCGACGTCAGCCCTTCGTATTCGGCGATATCCCCCACAAGGAATTGCAGCCGGTCGTATTGCAGCTTCTTAGCGAGCCCGGAGCAGAACGCGATGACGTCCGCCTTGAGATCAAGTCCCACCACGGAGATCGAACGGCCCAGCTCGACCGCGAGCAGGTGGTAGAGCGCGAAGGTCAAATAAGATTTGCCGCAGCCGAAATCGACGATGCGCAGCTCCCTTCCGGCAGGCAGATCGTCCAGCACGTCGGATACCATTTCGAGAAACCGGTTGATCTGCCGGAACTTGTCCTGCTTCTTCGCGTGCACGCGGCCTTCCGGCGTCATGATGCCAAGCTCCACGAGAAACGGGACCGGCACGCCGTCCTCCATCACTCTTCGCTTCCGGCGGTTGTGCTCGGGCGCCTCGGCGTTCTTGGAGGTTGGCGGCAGCTTGCGCGCGGCCGCTTTTCCTTTTTTGCTGAACAGCAGCTGCACGTCCGCTTCCGGCGTCTTGATCAGCGCTTGCCGGTAGTCTCCCGCAAGAAGACCGATCAGCTCGTCCGCCGCCTCATGCTCCTTGATATTCCGGTGAAGCGCCTTATCGGCGTGAAACGATTCGAATTGATAATGGAGCCCATCCTTCATGCGGACGGGACGCACGACCGTTCTCTGCGCCGTATGGCCGTCCTTGCGGCGCGGCTGGCTTAACGTCGCGTGCAGCAACTGGCCGTTGCCTACCCAAAACCGAATATCCTTCCGCCATTCCTCTTGCTGCTCAGCCTGCTCTCGCTGCTCCTGCTCTTGCGTCATGGATCCTGTTCACTCCTTGATTTTCTCTATGGACAATTCCGCCAAACCTTGCATGATTTCTTCTCTCGGAAGCCCGCCCGCGACCAGGCTCTCGTCTTCCGACAGCAGCAACCGTTCGTATATGCCGGCCGCTTCCGCGAAAGACAAAGCCCTATCCTCGACCAACTCGTACATTACGTTTTCCAGCTCGTCATAACGGCCCTCCGCCTCATGCCACTCCATTAGCAGCCGTTTGGCCGGCACAGGCAGCTCGTATGGCTGCAGCGTTACGAGCAGATCGCGAATTTCGTCGTTAGGCTCGGCGAACGCAGGCTCCGCCCCCATGAGGGAGAGGCGGAGAAACAGCCGGAGCGCCTTGACGTAACCTAAGTAGCTTTCGCTTTCTCTGCCCAATTCCGCATGCAGCAGCGCTTCCTGCTTCAACAGCAGCGCGATGGCAAGCAGATGATCGGTATCCGGCTGGCCGTTCGTGGTCATGACCTTGACCAGATCTTCGTCCGACAACGAGCGAATCAGCTTCGAGCTTAGGCGAAATTCCTTGTCCAGCAGCTCATCGATGACGAACAAGGCTTCTTCTTGCTT
>JAQSXN010000292.1 GCA_029256665.1 Paenibacillus sp. | reverse complement strand
GGCGATTTCGCTCTATTGGGTAACGGGCGGATTATTTATGATTGCCCAGTCGTACTTGCTCGGCAAGCTGTATAAGCAGCCCGCGGCTGCGAGCAGCGGAACCGTCGAGGTCGCCGCAAGCGCCGGCAAGGGATAATGATTTCAACGGCTATGTAAGGGCTAGGAGAGTTCAGCGCAGAAGAGACCGTCAGCCGCTCGGGAAGAGCGGACGGCGGTCTCTTGCTATATCTACGATGGCGGCAAGGAGTAACCTATTGGGTCTATCCTGTGTCTAACGGTTGCCATTGCACCTATTTCACCGAAAATGCCACTCCCCAAATTGTAAGGGTTGCCAGCGGGCTTATTGCATCGAAATCATCGCCATTTCGCCGTATTGGTTCCCATTAAGCTCCACCACAACCGTTACAATTTCAAACCAGCCCAAATGGCGCAAATAGGCTCACAGACAACCGTTAGAGTATCCGACATACGTCATGTTACGGCCACGACGACAGAACCGACAAGTCGTTGTCTCATTAAATCGACAGTCTCGAGTGTGGCAACGCGTTTGGTTAAGTTTTCTTGGAGCGGCAATATTCGAAGAATTTACTTATTCGTGCTGTGCTGCTTGTTCTGAAGCTTGTTCGCCGGCGTGCCGTTTCCGAATCGGCGTTTGTTGCGCTCCGCCTTGCGCTGCGTGTCCTGCACCTTCTCCACGAATTCATTGGTATTGTCCATGTTTTCACCTCCTGTACCCACTTTTCCCTCAAACGCGAACGGTCATCCGAGTGATCTTCTGCTTACGTTGCCAATAACAAGAAGATCAGCAGGGCAGGGGCCGTGAAAAAAGTTGGAAAGAAATGTACCGGATTCTACATAATTCATCGCCTATTAGCGTATAAATAACTTGTCCGGGGAAAACAGTTCGGCTATCGTTTATTGCCAGCGGCCGTGCCTGAAAAAGTGCAGCAGCGCTTGCCTTTTTTGGGTGTACGTGGTATAATAAACGATATCTGAAGATTCTAGGCATGACTTCGATCGAGACGATGTCGGGCCTTATAGACGAAAACTGCCCTACCCGCGAACGGGGGCAGTTTTCCGTTTTTCGGCGCGTATTGCTCGTCCCGAGGGGACATGAATCATTGCACCTGCGAAAGAGCGAAGGAGGCTGAACATGTATAATCGTAAAAAGCCGCTAGAGGAAATTCCGCAAGAAAACACGAAGATATGGGCATGCGAGACGGAAGGCTGCAATAGCTGGATGAGAGATAACTTTTCGTTCGATAAAACACCGAATTGCTTGGTATGCAATGCACCGATGGTTAGCAGCGAAAGAATGCTGCCCGCACTCGTCAATTCGACTGCAGCCGCTTCCGAAATGAAAAGCTAGAAATCATAAGTGCGGCGATGAAGCTAATAGAGCTACAGACAACAACCCCGGAACGCGGCGCAGCCGCCGCTTTCGGGGTTGTTGTCGTTTGCGTGGACGGGCGGAGAATTCCTTGCTGAGCGGTCGCAACCCATATTAACGTTGTTTCAACCGCTGCCGCTCCGTCCTCCGTCACTTTCCGTCGCTGCTGCCTCCGCCTCCACCGCCGCCATAATGATGTTTCCTGTAATCTTTTGGGGTGCAATCGGTCCACTTCTTGAATACTTTGCTAAAATATTTTTCGTCCTGAAAGCCGACCTGTTCCGCGATCTGCGCGATCTTGAGGTTGGCGTTGCCGAGCAGCTCCTTGGCGCGTTTCATGCGGATGCCCGCGATATAGTCCGATACGTTCTCGCCCATCTCCTGTTTGAACTTCCGGGAGATGTATTCGCGGCTGAGGTAGAACCGGCTCGCGACATCCTGCAGCGTGATGTCCTCGCTGGCGTGCTGCTCCAGGAACAACGCGATTTCGTGAATAACGCCTTTTTCCTTGTCCGCCGACGCCAGACGTTCGGAGATGCGGGTCATTTCCTCCGTCACGGCCAGCTTCCATGCCTCGTAATCGAACCCGCCGGCGTCGTTCAGCGGAAGCTGGCGATATGTTTCGGACGGCTGCTCTTTGCCTGTAGCCACGTCACCGCCCATTGCTTCCATGCCGCCCTTAACTTCACCTCCGCCTCCAAAAGCCGCTGCCGAATGCGCCGCACGGTTTCCGCCGTTGCTCCCGACCGTTCTCGCCGTACTTTCGCCGCCGTCGCCAAGCCAGATCGCCTTCGTCCGGTCAAAATGCTCACGCCACGCCAGCAGCCCCTCGAAAGAGAGGTAGCCGCCGCCCTCGATCGTCGCGAACCATGCGCCGAGCGCCCGCTGCAGCTGCTCCGGATTGCCGCTCTGCACGGCGAATCGGAGCTGCTCCTCATGCTCGTGGAACGACAGCAGCGTCCCGCCTCGTTTACTTCCTTCGTCGTCCGTGACGACATGCCCGCCGCCGCCATCGCTCTTAAGCACGTTTCTCCGCAGCAACGCGAGCCGCGCCTGCCGATACGAGGCTTGCGCCTCGGAAGGAAACGCCGCGGGTTGCCCAAGTCCGAACACGAAGGAGGACTTCATGGTTTGCCGAATGGCGCCCTGAATGTCCGCCAACAACGCCGTCGCCTCAGCGCCCTCGCCCCAGAACAGCAGAACAAGCTCCTGCTCCTTGCCCCAGTAACGAAACGCGTAGCCCGCTCCTCGCGCCAGCAAGATCTCGTTGCAGATATTCGTCAGCGCAAAAAACATCAGATCCTGATCGCCGGGGAACTTGTCGCGCATGGCCGGCGCGGATAACGTCAGGCTGGCCACGGCCGCGCGAACGCGCGGGACGGGGCCTTCCAGCCGCAGCTCCCGCAGCACCGATGTCGGCCAGCTCCCCTGGATGCCCGGCTCGCTTAGCACGGAGGAAAAATATTGCTCCAGGTAAACGGGCTTGAGCTGGTTGAGCTCGATGTGGACGGCCCTTCTATGCTCGCGCTCCCGCTCCTCGGCATGCCAGGCGTCGATCGCCTTCGTAATCGCGTTGCCCAGCTGCTCCGGATCGATCGGCTTCAGGATATAATCGACGCCGCCGAACTTGACCGCGTTGCGCACGAACTGGAAGTCGTCGTGGCCGCTGATGACGATGATTTTGCTGCCCGGATGATGGCGGGCAGCCCAAGCCAGCAGCGTCGAGCCGTCCATGCCGGGCATCATCATGTCGGTAAAGACGATCTCCGGCTGCAGCTTCCCGATCAGCTCGGTCGCCTCCAGGCCATCGCGCGCTTCGTGCACCTCGGAGATGCCGGCCGCTTTCCAGTCCACGAGCAACCGAATGGCGTCCCTCACGTGTTTCTCGTCGTCGACGATTAAAGCTTTCATGGCGCTTCGCCTCCTTCTTCAAGCGGAATCATAATCGTAACGGCCAGTCCGTGCGGCTCCGTCCTCGCAAGCGAAAGCGAGGCCTCGGGATGGGATTGCAGCCGCAGCCGCGCGAGAATGTTGCGCAGCCCGATGCCGCTGTCCCCATCCTCGGAGTCGAACCGCCGATGCCCGGGAGCCTGTTGTCCCGCATCCATAAGTTCGAGCTGCAGTTCTTGCAGTCGTTCCTCCGAGAGGCCGACGCCGTTGTCGCCGACCGTAATGACGAGCCGCCGCGGCCCCTCCAGCACGGAGCTTGCGAGCGACAGCCGCGAAGGCTCGTTCGACGAAGGCTGGAAGCCGTGCTTGAAGAAGTTCTCGAGAAGCGGCTGGAGGATCATTTTCGGAACATGGATGGTCAGGGTTTCCTCATCGATCGTTAGCTCGACCGCGAGATCCTGATCGAAACGCTGCTTCTGCAGCTCCAGGTAAGCCTTGATGTAATCCAGCTCGCGCCGCAGCTCCACGGTATCCCCCATATTGTTCATCTGGTATCGCATCAGCTTGCCGAGCGACGTGATAAGCGAGTAAGCTTTGGCATCCCCGTTCTGCAGGGAAACCGTGCCGATGGATTGCAGGGCGTTGTACAGGAAATGCGGGTTCACCTGCGCCTGCAGAGCCTTGAGCTCGTTAGTCTTGCTGGCGATCTCGAGCCGGTATTCCGTCATGATCAAGTGGTTGATCTTGCTCATCATGGATCGGAACCGCTTGGCCAGCAAGCCGATTTCGTCGCCCGTCTCGATGTCGATGGAGACGTTCAGATTGCCGGTCTCGATCTTGTTGACGTAGCCGATCAGTCTTAGGAGCGGCTTAGTGAAACGAATGGAAATAATAAGCGTCGCAATGACCACGATCGCCAGAAAAGCCGCGCCGACGACGGTATTCAGTTTGGCGATGCTATTGGCGGTGCTGTACAAATGCTGATACGGCGTCTGCTTGATCAGGTACCAATCCATGTACGGCGCCTTGATCCGGTCGTAGAAGACGATGCCGTCAAAGCCGTCGTTCTTCCATTCGAAGTGGCCGGTATCCTGCCCGGAGAGCAGGATATGGTCCATCAGCTTCGTGCTCGGGCCGCCTTCTTGTTCTTCGGCCGACGCCGCGGGATCACGCTCAGCCGCGCCGTCGCCCGCTTTTCCGATCGGTGAAGACAGCACGAGCTTGCCCATTCCATCCGCGATGTAGAACGCTTCCTTGCCGGCGTCGTACAGCTGCGCGTTCAGATCTTCCAGGACGCTGAGCCGGACGTCGATCGACAGCTCGGCCAGCAGTTCCTCGCTGGGCGCGCGGATGATGGGACGATGGAGCGTGAATACCGTTTCGTCGTCGCCCGAGGATTTTAGATTCAAGCCGTAATTATGGCTGGGATGGGCGGGCTCGATATAAGCCTTGGTCGCCTGGATATCGAGCGGCTCGGCATGCCTGCCGACCTTGAGGTCGTCGGCCCAGAGCAGGTAGGTCGTATTTTGCTTGACGACGTACAGCCTGACCTTATGGAATTCGCTCACGCTTTGGAAAATGTTGTAGAGATGGTCCTTAAGCAGATTGCGGTTGCGGATGACGTCGGTCAGATCGTTCGGGAATACCTCGTCCTCCATCCCGTGCTCCAAAATGTAATACAAGGATTGGGGCACGTTCATGGCGTTGTATACGGCGAGGGACTTCTGGTTAATATTGCTCATGTAGTTTAATGTATTCGTCTTGCCCAGCGACAGCAGCCGGCTGTTGCTCGAGATTGCGCCGCGCGTGACGGAGTCCGTGGTCGCTTGGTACGAGATGAACATGGAAATGGCGATGGGCAGAATCGTGACGACGAGCAGAAGGGCCATCAGCTTCTGGCGGATCGTATGAAAGGGGCGAAAAGGTTTGCCGAACACTTGCAACGTACACCTCGCTTTGGCCTTGGATGAGGCTGGGAATAGCCGTCTGCCGCCGGATTTCGCGTATTTTGAATCGTATATAGCTAGCTCTGTCCGCTACACCTTGATGGATACACAGTAACCGAGAGGATGCATTCCGGTCAATATATTCCACCTTTCCTATCATCATCGCCCGTCGCTTGGCACGGTCCCGAGGTTCTATACTGATAACACACAACACATGAGGGGACGATAACCTATGGCACAAGGCAAAACAATCGGAAAGTCCGCCCCGCGACGCGTGAACTGGAGCGAATGGCTGCAGCAGACCGTGTTCGTCGGACCTGGTTTGATCGCGTTTATCATCATCGTGCTGATTCCGTTCGGCATGGGATTCTATTATACGTTCACGGAGTGGAACGGTCTTGACCTCGCCAATGCCAAGTGGACGGGCATGACCAACATCTACGAACGCGCTCGCGTTTCTGCTCTCGCTGCTGCTTACGCAGAACTTGAAAAGCAAAGGCGTATTGCGCACGATCTTTTTCTTGCCGAACGTAATCGGCGGCTTGCTGCTCGGCTATATCTGGTATTTCATCTTCGTCCGCGGCTTCGGCGCGATCGGCGAGGCGACGGGCATCGGCTTCTTCAAGCTTCAATGGCTCGGCACGCCGGAGACGGCTTTCTGGGGCATCGTTATCGTGTTCGTCTGGCAGACGGCCGGCTACATGATGATCATCTACATCGCGGCGATCATCGGCGTTCCGAAGGATCTTATGGAGGCCGCGCGCATCGACGGGGCGAACCGCTGGCAGATTCTGCGCTCGATCCTCGTTCCGCTCATCATGCCCGCGATTACGATCTGTTTATTCCTGACGACGTCGAACGCGTTCAAAATGTTCGATCTTAACCTGTCGCTGACCGGCGGCGGGCCGGGCAATTCGACCGAATCCATCGCGCTGAACGTCTACCGCGAGGCGCTCGTCAACAACCGCTACGGACTCGGCACGGCGAAGGCGATGATCTTCTTCTTCTGCGTCGCGCTCATTACGGTCACGCAAGTTTGGATCACGAAGAAACGGGAGGTGGAGGCGTAATGGAGACGAGACGGCGATATTCCCCTGCCACCTTGCTGCTGGAGCTAGCCGGCGTGCTCGTCGCGCTGCTGTTCCTCGGGCCGTTTTACTTCCTGATCGTCAACTCGTTTAAGAAGTTGAAGGATATTTTGCTTAACGCGGCTACGCTGCCGGAGTCTTGGGCCCTGACGAATTTCAAAAAAGCATGGGTCGCCATCGACTTCCCCGTGGTGTTCATGAACTCGGTCATCATCACGTCCATCAGCGTTCTCGCGCTGGTCGTGATCAGCTCCATGATGGCTTACCGCCTTGTGCGGAAGCCTACGCTGTTCAATAAGCTGCTGCTTACCGTGCTGGTCGCGGCGATGATCATTCCGTTCCAATCGGTCATGCTGCCGCTGATGCGCATCACGTCGCTATTCGAGCTTCGCGGCGAGCTGTACGGCATCGTGCTTTGCTACATGGGCTTCGGCATTTCCTTGTCGATGTTCCTCTATCACGGCTTTATCAAATCCGTCCCGCTGGAAATCGAGGAAGCGGCAGTCGTGGACGGCTGCTCGCCGTACGGCGTGTTTTGGCGGATCGTGTTCCCGTTGCTCAAGCCGATCACGGTAACGGTCATGATTCTGAACGTGCTCTGGATCTGGAACGACTACCTGCTGCCGGTGCTTGTGATCAATGACGCGATGACGACCATCCCGCTTGCGGTTCAGAAGTTTTTCGGTCAATATTTGCGGAAGTGGGATCTCGCCATGGCAGCCCTGACGCTCAGCACGATTCCGGTCGTGATCTTCTTCCTATTGCTGCAGAAGCACATTATTGAAGGCATTACGGCAGGCTCCGTGAAGGGGTGAGAAAAACTTCTATCGAAGTCCTTCGAGGATGAGCGACCTACAGCTTTGCAAAGCAAAGCAGCTTCGTAAGCACGAGGTAGTTTTTATCGCCAATAAGAATTTGTAATCTCGGATGCTCCGAAAACTTATAAATCCTTATGTGGTAAAAAATCAAAGTTTTCCGCCCGAAGTAATCAAGATTTTACCCCTAACCGTTCAATTTCGTAGGTGTCGGGAGCTTGGCGAACGAGATTATAATGACGATGTAAGCGGTTTACAAGGGTGGTGCGACGGAATTCGCGCACAATCATTCATTTATTTTTGGGAGGTCATGAAGATGAAAAAGATGACAATGGCGCTCGCTTCCGCGGCTCTCGTAGCGGGATTGGCCAGCGGCTGCGGCAACAACGACAACGGTGCCAATACCGGAACCAATGCAGGAACGAACACGGGAGAGAACACGGCAACCGAAGCGCCGAAAAAAGACGTTACGATTAAGATCTTCCAATTCAAAGTCGAGATCGCCGACGCGCTGCAGAAGCTCGCGACCGAATACGAGAAGGAAACGGGCGTTAAAGTCGAAGTGGAGACGCATGGAGGCGGCGAAGACTACAGCGCGCTGCTCAAGGCGGAGCTCGCGGCGGGCGAAGAGCCGGAAATCTTTAACTCCAGCGGCTGGGCCGGCTTCGATCCATACGTCGACCGCGCTGCGGATCTGACGAACGAGGCGTGGGCGAAGGATTTGGTGGAAGCGTCCAAAGCTCAAATTTCGCGCGACGGCAAGCTGCTCGGCATGCCGATGAACCTCGAAGCCTACGGCTTCACGTACAACAAGGATCTGTTCGCCGAAGCGGGCATCACGGAATTGCCGAAGACGGTCGACGAATTGGCCGCATCGGTAGAGAAGCTGAAAGCAGCAGGCATTACGCCGTTCGCTCTGACTTCGGAGTGGTGGTCGATGGGGATTCACACCTTGAACATCGCGCTGGCGAATCATGAAGACCCTGCGGCATTTATCGCAGACGTGAAGGAAGGCAAGGCGACTCTTAAGGACGACCCGACTATGAAAGAATGGATCAAGCTTGTCGACATCATGTTCGCGAACGGTCAGGACAACGCTTTGACGACGGACTACAACACGCAAGTGGCCGAGTTCGCCGCCGGCAAATACGCGATCATTCAGCACGGCAACTGGATTCAGGGCATGATCGACGAAGTGGATCCGGACCTGAACCTCGGCATGATGCCGGTGCCTCTGCTTGGCGACAAGCCAAACGTATTCACGGGCGTTCCGAACAACTGGATCGTCAACAGCAAGTCCGACCAAGCCGAAGAAGCGAAGAAGTTCCTGGAGTGGATGGTGACGTCCGAGACAGGCAAACGTTACATCTCCACCGACTTCAAATTCGTGCCGGCTCTGACGTCGATCGAGGCGAACGCGGAAGCGATCGGCGACATTGCGGGAGACTTCGCGTCCTTCTCGCAAGCTAGCCCCGACCAAGTACTTGGCTGGCATTGGGATCACCTGCCGGACGGCATCACGCAGCAATGGGGCGCGGCGATGCAGGAGTACCTCGGCAAATGGGGCGCGGCGATGCAGGAGTACCTCGGCAAACAAATCTCGGCCGACGACCTGCTCGGCAAGCTGGACAAATCGGTGCAGGATATCGTGAAGAAGTAAGAGCAGCTTGAAGGTAAACGATCGGCGGTGCAGGGATGGGTATCCTTGCATCGCTTTTTTTCCATGGCGTGCGCCTAGGGCGCGTGAAACCCGAAATTTCCGGGTTAGAGCGCGTTGATCGAGCCTTAGGGAGCGTGCAACCCGAAGTTAAAGGCATGCTTGTTGGCGCAGAACTTCATCCGCCTATTCGAGTGGATTACTTGCGTGGCGTGCGGCGTGTTTTCCAGTCCTGTTCATAATGGGATGCTGACTGGGGCAGTCTATTGCTATTGATGAACAGGAAGGAAGTGGCATGGCTGATGGACGGAAACGCGCAAGAGCGAGTTTCGAGGAATGATAGCAAGGACGAAAGCGAAGACCGGGATCAGCTGAGCATAAACGGCGTCGACCACAAGGGACTGGTAACGGAGAGGGATATCGACACGGAATTCGGCCTGTTCGAGGACGAGGTACCGACGCCGGGTAATAGTCGGCACAAGAGGTAAACAACTTTCGAAAGTTCGCCAAACACGACAAGCTCATGGCAAAAAACAAGTAAGCCTATCAAGACAGCCATATGCGTGGCTCTGAAAGCTGTAAGGATCATGTCGCCGCGCATGAAGGGCTGCAAAACGTTAAGATGAACGTTCTGATTGTTGCAAAGACGCTGTAAGGCGTTTCTTCTTCATTTTAAGGATCCATATTTAGTGACAGACCTGTTCGCACGATGCGAACGGGTCTATTTGCATGTTGCGGCGGCTAGGATTTGTCTAAAGTAGAAGTTCCGCTCTCAAAGGCTATGGCGACGAGAGCGCAAGAGAAGAACGATAAAGAATAGGTGCGGTAAAACGAATGGGAGGGGAAGGAATACGAATATGATGGCCGTTGCTTGTTCCCAAGGGGAGGAGCGTTCCTTTACACTATAAGTACATACAAGTTTCGCATTCAGACAGGAGGCCTGGCGGATGTTCAAGCCATTATACAATCTATCGTTCGCGACGCGCATATGGCTGTCGTTCGTATTGCTCATTACCGTCTCCATTCTGGCCACCGGCTGGGCGTCCTTCCACATTGCCTCGAACACGCTGCAGCGAAACGCGCTCGCGATGAGCCAGGATACGGTCAACAAGGCCGGCCAAGTATTCGACGAGAAGCTGCAGAAGATCGTCGTGTCGATGATGTCGCTCATGATGAGCGATTCCTTCTATAAAGTAACGGGAGACAGCGCCATCGGCAACTCGTCCCGTTATTTCACCCACCTGAGCGAGATGCAGCCCGTTTTCTCGCAGCTGCTCTTCAACGAACCCATTCTTCAGAGCGTGCTGCTCGTGACGCCGATCGGCGACTTCTATTCGACCAACATCAACCGCAACAAAAACTATTCGTTCTACGATACAAGCATGTACGAGGAAATCAAAAAAAACAGGAAAGCGTTCTGGCTCGAAGGCCACGAGGATCAATTTTTCTCCGGCAAGGATCGCGTCGTGTCGCTCGTCATCGAAGGCGTCGGCAAAGCGGACAGGCCGATCCAGAATATCTACGTCATGGTCAACATCAAAGAAAAGGATCTGCTGGGGCTGCTCAAACAAAATCTGTCCTCGTCCTCGGCCGGCATATTCGTGCTGAACGGGGCGGGAGAGGCCGTCAT
>JAQSXN010000291.1 GCA_029256665.1 Paenibacillus sp. | reverse complement strand
GGGGTTATTGGAGCATCCGCATTATACGAGACCTCCGGAATTTAGAGTTTGGTCCGTGCCGGATGTCCTCGTATCGGGACATCACGTTCGAATCGACGAGTGGAGACGCCAGCAGTCGCTGCTGCGCACGTTAAGAAGACGGCCTGAATTGCTGCAAGGCATCGCGTTGACTCCAAAAGAACAACGATGGCTCAAGGAACAGAAGCATGCCATGGAAGCTGAGGAGACGGAATAAGGGATAGCTATGGCGTAAAATAATTTTGCGTGAAATAGACGTTGTATTTGCCGCCAAACGCCACTCCCGTTCCTAGCCGCGTCAATTTGCCGTCCAGTATCGACTTTCGATGGCCGGAGGAGTTCAGCAGCGCATAATGGGCAAACAGGCTGTTCGCATACCCCGCCGCGATATTTTCCGATGCCATCGTGTATTTGATGCCTGCGCTCTTCATCCTGTCGAAAGGAGATTTGCCGCTCAGGTTCGTATGGTCAAAATAGTTTTTTTTCATCATGTCGAAGCTATGCAAGCGGGCAGTGGAACCCGCAAGCGCGTCCCACTGCAGCAGAGCGATGCCCCGCCCGGCGCGTTCGGCGTTGACGAGATCGAACAGTTGCTGCTCCATCGCCGTCCGTTCCTTTTCCCCGAGCGAAGCGGTCTGGCGGGTCATCAGCGATTGGACCTGAACCAGCATTCCCGCGATCCGCTTATTCTCTTGACCGTCCAGAAACAACACATGGCGGTTTCCGTTCAATCCGTATTCGTAATAGTGGCTGTCTTGTTTGGCCGAGTTTTTGGCTGCAGAGGGCAATTGACCAAGTATGGCGGATAACGTGCCGTCGACGTTGATTCCGCCCGTGTTGCTCCAGCTGTCCGCATCGTTTGAGAATAAGGCTGCGACGGAGCCGTCTTTGATCCCGTACATGGCGTAGTCGGAATAGCTCTTGGCATAAACATGCCAATCGTAATCGCTTTCGCTTGCTTCAACGCGAGTAGGTTGTCCCAATCGATAAAGGAGCTCGCCCGTGTTATCGCCAAGCGAGACGCCCCGCAGCGATGCGGAGGTTTGTTTGGAGAGGGAGGCGTTCGCGAGGGACCCGATCTTCTCCTTCATCTTATAGACGAAGGTTAGCGCTTCCGCTCTCGTGACGCGGCCGCCCGCATCGTAGCCGGCGATCGTGGCCGACGTCCTGCCGCGCGAAAGCTCGTTATCCAGCAGCCATTGGATCGCCCCGTTCTCGTTAAACGAAGTGCCTTTAGAGGCCGTCGCGATGAGCAGGGCGGCTTGGCCCCTGCGGAAGTTGCCGCGCCCGTTATCGAACGCGAGCGGCCATCCGCGGTCGTCCGCGAACTTATAATAGATTCGTCCCCAATCGGAAGGGAGCTCGTCCGTTCGGGAAACGGCGCCGTATGCCCGTAACATAAGAGCGAGAAATTCGATTTCCGTTATGTAGTCGTCCGGCCGGAAGCTCCCGTCTTCGTAGCCCTGCGCGAGGGATTGAGACATGCCCCAATCGATATAGCTTCTCGACCAATGTGTGGATACGTCGGTAAAAGATGAGGCTTCGGCTGTATAGCTTCCAATCGGAATGGCTAGAATGAGTACAAGGATACATACATACCTTTTCATGTTCGATGATCTCCTTCGTGTCGAATATCGTCGTTGCCAATTATAGTCAGTATACCTGATCCCGCCTATATGAGAAATAGGTTGATTTGTGCGCCTACCTATGGTAAAATTTCTAATGTTGTTCGTAAAGTCGGACGGTCCGCTATAAGTGAAGAGGGGTTCTCGGAACCAGGAGCTTACATGAACGTCTATGGTGGAAGGAGTGAACTCACAATGAATATCGTTCAAACAATTACTCAAGAACAATTGCGTAAAGATCTTCCCAACTTTCGCCCAGGCGACACGCTGAAGGTGCATGTTAAGGTTATCGAGGGTTCGCGCGAGCGTATCCAGCTGTTCGAAGGCGTCGTTATTAAACGTCGCGGCGGCGGCATCAGCGAAACTTTCACGGTTCGCAAGATCTCTTACGGCGTTGGCGTAGAGAGAACGTTCCCGCTTCATTCGCCTAAGATCGACAAGATCGACGTGGCTCGTCGCGGTAAGGTTCGTCGCGCTAAGCTGTACTACCTCCGCGAACTGCGCGGTAAAGCGGCTAGAATTAAAGAGATTCGTTAAGATCAAACGACAAGAGGGGCTTGCGCAAACAAGCTCCTTTTCGTTTTCTACGGAGATGAATACATAACTTCAGAGACGAAAGAAGGCTGAGCTGATGGATTCGCAACAACGCAATGACGATGGGAACAAGGAACCGGACGTAACAGAGCGCGCGACAGGCGAGCATCAGTCCGCTTCCGACATGATGCCCGAACGTGCCGCCACTCACGGAGCCGCGGCGAAGAAGGGCGGAGCGTCGAAGGAAATCGTGGAATGGATCAAGGCGCTGGTCATCGCCGTCGTGCTGGTGTTCTTAATCCGCATGTTTCTGTTCGAACCTTTTATAGTAGACGGACCGTCGATGCAGCCTAACTTCGAGACGGGAGAACGCCTGATCGTAAACAAGATTTTGTATTCGATCCGCGATCCGCACTTTGGCGAAGTCGTCGTATTCGACGTGCCGGAGCAAGGCCGTAAATTTATTAAGCGCGTCATCGGAGTGCCGGGCGATAAGATCCGGGTTGAGGGCGACGAATTGTATATTAACGATCAGAAGGTGGAAGAGCCGTATATCGCCGAGGCAATCGCGGCCGCCAAGGAAGCAGGCGGCATGTACAACGGCGACGGACCGCGTTATAACTTCCCTAACGATACCGTCACGGAGATGACGGTTCCGGAAGGAACGATCTTCGCCATGGGCGACAATCGGAGCAACAGCACGGACAGCCGCATGATCGGCTTCGTCGAGGATGACGAAATCGTCGGGCGGGCGGACGTTATCTTCTGGCCGCTGAACAAGATCGAATTCATCAAGCACAAGTACTAGCGAAAGCGGAAGCTAATTGAGGTGAAAGCATGGCGATACAATGGTTTCCGGGGCATATGACCCGCGCCAAGCGTCAAATTCAAGAAAAATTAAAGCTCATCGACATCACGATCGAGCTGCTCGACGCCAGGGTGCCGCTATCCAGCCGCAACCCTATGGTGGACGAGATTCTGCATGGCAAACCAAGGCTGATCGTTCTCAACAAATCCGATCTCGCCGATCCCCGCACGACGGATCAATGGATGACGTATTTCGCCCACGAAGGGCATGAATGCATTTCCGTCGATTCGCATACGGGGACGCGCGTGAACGAAGTTCCGATTAAGGCGAAAGAAATTTTGCACGAGAAAATTGCTCGGCAAATCGCCAGAGGCATGAACCCGCGCGCCGTTCGGGGGCTCATCGTAGGCATTCCGAACGTCGGCAAGTCGACGCTCATTAATCGTCTCGCCGGCCGCAACATCGCCTTGACAGGTGATAAGCCCGGAGTGACGAAGGGTCAGCAATGGATCAAGATCGGCACCGAGATGGAGCTTCTCGACACGCCAGGCATTCTATGGCCAAAGTTCGAGGATCAGCTCGTCGGTTACCGGCTCGCGATGACTGGCGCGATTCGCGAGCAAATTCTGAACGTGGACGATATTGCTTACTTCGCGGTCAAGGAGCTGGTCAGCCGTTATTGGCCGACGCTCGAGGAGCGTTACGGACTTGAGAACCCGCCGACGGACATCGAAGATAACGAAGAAATCGTTCGCGTCATGGAGGATATCGGCAGAAAACGCGGTTGCCTGATGGCCGGCGGGCGGGTCGATCTGGAGAAGACGTCCGGCATTATATTGCGCGACCTTCGTGCCGGAAAACTTGGCCGGATTACGCTGGAAGCGCCATACGACGATATGCCCGCCAGAGCTCCAAAAAAGTAGCGTTTCTTAAAGGAAAAGGCAAATGGGACCGGTACGAGGGGAAACGGAGGAATAAACGTCATGCTGCATTACGAGCAACAAGCATGGGGGAACGGATTTTCCGCGATCGCGGGAGTCGACGAGGTTGGACGAGTCTGCTTATTCGGAGACGTCGTAGCGGGGGCGGTCATTCTGCCTCCCGGCTTGATCATCGACGGGATCGACGATTCCAAGAAGCTTTCCGAGAAAAAGCGGGAGCTCTTGTACGACATCATCGCGGATCAATGCTTAGCTTGGTCGGTTGCTAGGGTCGACTCGGCTACCATCGATCGGATTAACATCAAGCAGGCATCCCGTCTTGCAATGAAACTGGCAGTGGAATCGCTTGCGATTGCTGCCGATTACATACTGGTGGACGCGGAGATCGTCGACCTTGCGCTGCCGCAAGAGTCGATTATCAAGGGCGACGCCAATAGCCAATCCATCGCCGCCGCTTCGATCATGGCGAAGGTCACGCGGGATCGCCTATGCCTGAAGGAATGGGAGCAGAGGTATCCGGAGTACGGAATCGCGATACATAAAGGATATGCGACGAAGCTGCATCGGGAGAAGCTGTTGGAGCATGGACCTAGCGAGCTGCACAGAAGGTCGTTCTTGAAGAAGCTGCTCGGCGAAGAAGCCGTGCAGATCGCATTGTAATAGAGATCATTGCGCCCGCGCATCCTGATCGTGGCCGGTATAGCCGGCTCGACGGATATGCGGGCTTTTTTTCGTTTAAGGGCTCTTTATATCATTCTAGCCAGTTCTTCATCGGATGTTGCTAATGACCTTCAACCATTGGCGATTGAAGCCGATATAAACGTTAACGATAAATGACTGGAAAGTCCGGATGTGAAGACAGAGGGGTGTTGCGGGTGAATATCGGCCAAATGATGCGAGGATTGCTGGGAGACGTGACTAGCGGGGAAACCCGCGCGATGGAGCTGAAGGTGGGACAGGTCGTGCGCGGCGTCGTGATGCAGTCGATGGAAAATAATGAAGCGATCGTCAGCATTAACGGCGTGCAAATACGGGCGAAGCTGGAGATGGCGCTCCAGCCGGGCCAGTCGGCGATGCTGCAAGTACAGCCGGAATCGAATGGTTCCCTCGTCTTGCTCAAAGCGGTCGATCTCAATACGTCGGGTTTGCTTGACGATACGTTTCGCGAGTTCGCCAAGCTGCTTGGTTTGCCGGATCAGAAGTGGGCGCTCGCTCTCATCCGCAACTTGAGGCAAGAAGGATTCGCGTTTAACCGTACGACGGCGGCGGCCTTTCAGCAAGCTGCCGCGCTTATGCCGAAAGGCGCGGATGCCGAGCAGTGGATGACGGCGGCTGCTACCGCTTTCAGGCGGGGCATGCCAATGACGGCCGCGACGATCGCTTCGCTGCAGCAGGTCATGTTCGGCAAGCCCGCGCATGAGCTGCTCGATCAATTGCAACGCCAATTGACGGCAATGGGAACGGTCGCGACGGCTGCGGATGCCGGGGACACCGGCATGCCGCCATCCGCTTCGCGCGTGCTCGCCTTGCTGCAGCAAGGAGCGGCGTTGTT
Organism: Paenibacillus sp.; assembly: GCA_029256665.1. Lineage (GTDB taxonomy): Bacteria > Bacillota > Bacilli > Paenibacillales > Paenibacillaceae > Pristimantibacillus. The sequence goes on along the minus strand of JAQSXN010000291.1, from coordinate 289 downwards.
TGGCGAAGCGCTGTCGTCGCAGGAAGCCTCGACCGGCCCGCAAGGACGCGGCGCGGCGCCAGAGACGCTCGTCGCCAATCCCGACGGGAAGTCAAGCGGCAAGCATGGAGGGGCGGAGGCGGCACATCCTACAAGCTCGTCAAATACGGAAGGAAGGGCTTCGCAATCCGAATCGGCCAACCTCGTTCGCCAAGCGCACGGTCAATCCGCCGCGAATTGGCTGGGTCAGATGATGAAGTGGATGGGTGTCGACCATGAGCTGCAATTAGCGAAAGCGGCTACCGATGCG
>JAQSXN010000290.1 GCA_029256665.1 Paenibacillus sp. | reverse complement strand
GCGTAAAGCTTAATCTTAATTGTTTTTTACATCCGGATTATGGAGGCGATGATGGTAAACTGTTTTGTGTAAAGCTGATCGTAACGGACTCCACGAACGCTATTTGGTGAAAAGGAGGCCTGTTCAAATTGTAACGGACACAGACGATCCTTTTAACGTCAAAACCGCATGGAATGGGCGGAAATGCACCACATAGCGACTTTTGAGTCCGTTAGATTTTCAAAATCGCGAAAATGCTGCTCCTAGAGGCTCTGAGGTCCGTTAGCGCTGGCAGAACGTTTCAGCTAGGGCTTTTGTGAATGAAGCGCCGTTTCTGTTCGGGGAGCTTGAATATAGAAGGTAAGGTAACCGTGTTTTAATCCAAAGGGGGACGGGACCATGACGGCTTATGAGAAGCCTGAGCTCGCGATGAGCGAAATCGAGGATGTGGCGAGGAGGCACTTCGGACCCGGCGCGTCCGAGATTACTCCGTTGTCCGGAGGCAATTTGAGCAGCGTATTTTCTTTTGTCATTGGAGCAAAAGGGTATGTCATCAAGTTCAGCGAGCTGGATGGCGCGTACGAGACGGAGCGTTATATCTCGCATTTGCTGTCCGGACACGGCATCCCTTTTCCTGCATGTTTGGCGCTGGGGAAAACCGACCGATTAGCCTATGTCATCATGGAGCGGCTGGAAGGGAGCATCTTATCCGAATGTTCGGCTGAGGCGCAAATCCGTCAGTTGCCGGAGCTTTTTGGCATATTAACGAAGCTGGCTGGCGTGGATGTTAGAGCCACTGCCGGGTACGGCTGGATTCGTTCCGACGGCAACGGAGCTTACGCTTCCTGGAGGGACTTCGTCGATGCCGTAAATGCGGAAGACCAGACGGGGACGTTTTGGGAGAATTGGCATGAGCTGTTTCGCGCATCGTGTTTGGAGAAGGACGTATACGAAGAAATCTATAGCCGCCTAATGGCCTACGTCCCGTATAACGAGCCTCATAGGAGCTTTGTGCACGGGGATTTTCACCAATGGAACGTCTTATCGGACGGCGCGGGAATTACGGGCGTTATTGATGGCAACTGTTTGTATGGCGATAGCCTCGTGGACCTTGCCATTCTGGATCGGCATATGGCGTGGGGCGGCGTCGTTCAGGCGTATCAAGATGCTCAAGACAAGGCGGGCATAGTCATCCCCCATTTCAAGGAGCGGATGATGGGCGCCTATTATTTTAAGGGCCTTGACGGGCTTCGATTTTACGCCAAGATGGGATGGAAAGACGCATACCGGGAAACGAGAGCGTTTTTGTTGGGTTCGGGGAAAAATGGATTGTAGCGGTCAAACGAAAAACGCAGGCTTGGGCTGTTCCCGGCTTACCCGGTCTTGCATACAAAGCTCCTCGAACGAGCACAATTGAAAGGACTAGAAGAAGAGGAGGCTACTGGAATGAATATTCAGCGAGCGCAGGAAATCGCGGCATCGCCGGTCATGGAGAACGTCGAGTACGACGGGGTCCGCGTCTACATTCAGCATGTTGACGAGCAGAACGAGACCGCACGAATTTATCCCCTAGATCGGCCGGAAGAGGAGATGGACGTGCCCGTGCGCAGTCTGTCGGAGTCAGGCGCGCAGGTTGCCATGGAAGTCGAATCCATCGCTTGCAGGGTGAACAACGAGTCATAGACAGTAAATGTGACGGAACCGGACTTCGCAGAGAAGATCAGGATTCGTTAGTCAACAAAACAGTGCTATCGTTGTAGGAGGTTATAACGAACAAACCCGCCATTTGGCGGGTTTGTCCAGTATTTAGATGCCGGCGTTCACTTCGTTCAGCAGCCGAAGCTGCTTGCGATATACGAACTTTGAAATCGAGATGCTGATCTCGTAGAGCAGAAAGAGCGGGACGATAACGATAATGTCCGACAAGATATCCGGCGGCGTGATCGTAATCGCAACTATCGCCAGTATAAAGTACGCCAGCTTACGCGCCTTTGCCAGCCGGGTCGGATTCAGAATGCCCAACTTTGTAAGGAACATGACGATAGCCGGCATTTCAAACAGCAGGCCGAAGGGCACCGTCATGTGAATCATGAACGTAAAATATTTCTGGGCCGTATACATCGTGAGGAATTCATCCGCGGCCATCTGATTCATGAAGTGAAGCACCATCGGAAACAAAATAAAGTAACCGAAGCAAATGCCGATGATAAACAGCAGGCTAATGCCGGGAATAAACAGCAGAGTCGCGCGCTGCGCCCCATCGGGCATCGCCGGCGTGACGAACTTCCATGCCTGATAGGCAGCGATCGGCAGCGTAATGGCAATCGCGACGACGCCGGCAATCATCATGTAGACCCAGATGACATCGGAAGGGCCGAGCAACACCAGCTTTTGATCGAAATCTCTGACCAGCCACTGATAGATATCCTTTACGTAAATGAAGGCTGCCGCCATAGCTACCAGAAGGCCGCAAGCGTCCGGATCAGCCTTGAGCGCATCTCCTCCAAATGGCCGATTACGCTTTGCTCATTCGGGTTTTTCATCTTACTTGCCGGCAGCCGAAGAGGCTTTCGCCGCTTCCTCTTTGCGGTCTTCGCTTTCATCGCCGCCTACCAATCCGCGCGTAGCCCCTTTAAACTCGCTTAACGTCCGTCCGAAAGCGCGTCCCAGTTCAGGCAGCTTCGAGGGTCCGAACACGATTAGCGCGATGATGAGAATTAGCACCAATCCTCCGATTCCGATATTTCCAAACGGCATATGTCATTCTCCTTCCGTGTTTGAAATTAACCCAGTTTAAAGCCGCTGATCGCGACGACGCCGCAGCGAGCCATTTTTTCGCCTTTGCGGTGCGGCCATGTACTAGTCGGTTGATTCAGATCTTTTGTATTCTCTCCCGGATGCTGCACGGATAAGAACAGCGTCTGCTCATCGGGAGTGAAGAACGGCCCTGTCAATTCGCTTTCTACAGGTCCCGAAGCGAACTGCAAAGCAATAGCCTTGTCCGGACCGCTGGTCGGTATGACGAACAAGCCGTTGTTCATAAACGATTTATGCACGCCTTTGTTTTGGCTGCTGCTCGAAATATCCGTTACGACCCACAGATGGCCGTTCGAGTCGAAAGCCAGGTTATCCGGGGAGCTGAAGCCGGATTGGCGTCCGCCGGCCGCGAAAATTTCAAAATCGAATTCCAAGCTGCCCAAATCGTTGTTTCCTTCGAAAATCCGGGTAATATGGCCATGAATATTACCATGATTGTCGTTGTTGGTATGACAGATAAAGATCGTATTGTCGAACGGCGAAATCTCGATGTCCTCCGGCCGATCGGTCGGCGTTCCGCCCACCAGAAGCGCGGCTTCCTGGCAATAGGTGACGACGTCGCCTTGCGTTTTGAATTTTTTCTGAAGCTCCGGCTTATCTTTTGTTGCCTTGTTCACTTCGGCAAGCGTGACGGGAACCCATTTGCCGGTTTTCAGGTTGGCGACGTAAAGCGTTCCGTCTTCGAGCAGCGCCGAGTTCGCGCGGCCTTTGCTCTTGTCGTATTTGCCCTTGCTGACGAACTTATAGACGCATGCGTCCTTCTTGTCATCGCCCATGTAGACAACAACCCGTCCATCGGAGGCCAGACCCATTGCCGTGTTCTCGTGATTGAAGCGTCCCAGCGCGGTATGCTTCTTCAGATATGCTTTGTCGAAAGGATCGACCTCGATCACCCAGCCGTAATGCGTCTCGGGCAGCTTGGAGGCGGCAGCCGTCTCGGCGAAGTTCTCTTCGCAAGACAATACGGTGTTCCACAGCGTAACGCCGCCGGAACAGTTCGCGAAGGTTCCTACTGCCTTTGTTGCGCCTCCTAGCGCAGCCCCGCCTCTTGCCGGGCCGGTAATATCGAACGGCGTGAAGCCGTTAATGCGGCGCGCGTAGGTCGATTTCGTATCCATTTTCCATACGCCTTTATCATCGCGATAAACTTCGATAACCGACATGCCCTGGTAATACAAATTGTTTTTCAGTTGCTCGGCCGTCATTTTTCCGTCCTTCACCGGGCCGATCGAGAAGATGGTGCTGTATTCGTGGTTATTGACAAGAAGGCCTCTGACGTTCGAGCCTTTAATCGGGAAGTAAGCATTGTAATCGCAGCCGGAACCGAATCTTTCGCCGGCTTCGTTAATCACATCGTCGAATGCCGCGACAACGTCATATTTGAAATTTTTGGGAAGAAGGAGCTTGTCCTCCATAGAGGGCTCAATCGGTTCAAAGTAGCCGCTAACCCGGTTCGTATTGAAACCAAACAGATGATCAGCCGTCGAAGACGCCGCGGATGCTTTGCCGTTTAATACGCCGAGCCCTGCCGATGCCGTTGCCAAAGCCGCTGCTCCGGTACCCAAATACGAAAGAAACGTTTTACGGTCGATAGAATTGTTCAACCTTTTCCACTCCTTATGATTAAGATCCTCAACATAATTAAGAATAATAAGGTTGTGTTAAGTCATTGTCACCTGGAATTGGAAAGTTTGTAAATGTGGGAATCATTATCAGTGGACGGACATTTTAAAAGTGCGAAGAAGTAGAGGAGGTAGTGGCGATGATCGATCTTCTGCATGCGAATGCGGGAATGGCGATGCTGCGCCCTATCGCGCAGAGTTCAATCCAACAGCGACAGCCAAGGACTCATTCTTGTCCTTGGCTGTCGCTATTTCAATTCCCGGGCTCTGTTAAACACATGGAGCCTGACGATAGTAGAATTCGAAAAAGACGCGAACAAATTCCAAACTATATTTAGTAGGCGTGAGAAGCTTCAAGAGACAGCGGGGCAAGAGCTCGCGTCTGGTCGAAATAGATAAACGCGTCATACCGTTTCGATATGACGGTCGGCACGTAGTTGCCGCGCTCGCGTTCGGGATGGTATACGACGCCTATTGCCCGGTGGCCAAGCGTCACTTCTTCCAATATGGACGTCAATCCTTGGAATAGGATCATCTTATCTTGCGCGTCAGCCCGGTGCAGCAGTTCCTCCCAGCTGCCCGGAACGGCAGACGGCACCTTCATTACCTCAGCCGGACTTCCCCACGCTCTCCCTGCAATGACGGTACCTTCATAGGTGCCATAACCAACCGCGAACACGCGGTCCCCGTGCTTCTCGCGCAGCAGCTGGCCGACGTTAACCATACCATCAGCCGCCATGTCCGTCCATCTCGCGTCGCCGATATGCGTATTATGCTCCCACACGACCGCGCGGGCATCATGGCCATGGTAGTCCATCAATTTCTCCAGCGCTGCCACCATGTGCCGGTCCCGGACGTTCCATGACTCCGCATCGTGCTGAATCATTGTCCGATAATACGCCTCTGCTCCATGGACGGCTAGCGCATTCATCTCCGCGCTTAACGTGTCTTCCCGATCGCCCGTTCCAGCTTGCTGCCACTTATCCTGGAGCTTTCGGAGCAGCGCCACAACCTCGTCTTGGCAGCCTTCACCGTAGAAGGAAGCCGAGATCCCGTATCGCTGTCCGTCTCGATTATGCGCTTCGAAGCATTCAAACGCTCTTCTGGCCGCTTCCTTATCCGTACCCGGCTTCGTCTCGAGATATCGTGAAATTTCGTCCAGCGATTCCCACAAGCTGTAGACGTCAATTCCGTAGAACCCCGCCTTTTCGGCATCCGGCTTGTCCGCGTTGTAATCGCGCATCCATTCGGCCAGCGCCATTATTTCTTCGTTGGCCCACATCCACGAAGGCCATCTCGCAAACTGGCTTAGCGTTTCACGGACATTCGTTCCGGCTCCCGAACGCCCTTTAACAT
>JAQSXN010000289.1 GCA_029256665.1 Paenibacillus sp. | reverse complement strand
AGAAGCTGGCTTACGGCGTTTACCAGGACACGATTTCGAACAAAAACTAACCACTCGGGCATACGACTTTAACCTTTTATCCAAGGAGGAACTTACGAAAATGACAAAGTGGGTGTCCCAACGATACAAAAAATGGTTTTCCCTCATTATCTGTTTTTTTATGCTTGGCGCAACCGTTCCATGGACTTCGGCCACGAAGGTATCTGCGGAGCCTGAAGGGGAAGTCTCTACAATGAGGTTGTACCCAACGGCCGACTCGTACGTTAGGGGAGGGACCCATTCAAGCACAAACTTTGGCAGCGAGACGTTCGTCGTGATCAAGACGCTCCCGAGCAACGATGTGGATACGCGCGAGGGCTATATGAAATTCGACTTGAGCGAAATTCCGGGTATTGTAGAATCGGCCTCGCTGAACGTATACGGGGCTTTAAACGGTCCTGCAGGCACCAATGAGTACCGGCTTCATCTGTATGAGGTAGCTAACGATCAATGGACGGAGAGCGAGCTGACTTGGGAAACGAAGCCGCCTATAGGCGCGGAGGCAGCGGCGTCGATGTTGGTCGACAACTCCTATCAGTGGCGTTCGTTCGATGTGACCGACTACGCTTCACGCGAGCGGAGCGGGGATGCATTAGCCAGCTTCTCCATGGCGATGACAGGGGCAACCCAGTATTTGCTGCGTATTGACAGTAAGGAGCATACCGGCATGAATGCGCCGTATTTGGAGGTGCAGTACTCGGAGTCCGAAGATGTCGAGCCTCCGGCTTGGCCGGCGGAAGCCGGGCTGCTTGCGTCTAGAACAGGCGAGACGACGGTCAGGCTGAGTTGGCCGGCCGCCGCGGACGATTCCGGCATGAGCGGCTACCGCATCTTCAAAAACGAGGTTTTGTGGCAGTCGGTAGGTAGCGGAACGCTAGCCATTGATGCGACAGGGCTTCAAATTGGCGAGAAGTATGCTTTCAAGGTGGAGGCAGGGGATATCTATGGCAACTGGAGCACGGATGGACCAAGCGCCGATGTGACGCTAGAGGCGCTCAGCGACGAGGACCGGCTGTTGACTGCATCGGCGGATGCGTACGTTCGCGCGGGAAGCACCTTCGCCGATGCCAACTACGGAACAGGCACATCGCTCGAGACGAAATCCGGGAGCGGAAATTTGGCTCGGCAAAGCCTGCTGTCGTTCGAGCTGGATCCCTTAAACGAGCCGGTCGGATCCGCAGTGCTTTATCTATACGGAGGAGTAACCGACGGCGGCGGCTCGGAGATCGTCAATACCTTGTATGGCGTTTCCCCTGGTTTGGATGAGGCTGCCGTTACGTGGAATACGAAGCCTGAATTTATTGATTTTTTAGGTGATTTCCAAGCGGATAAGACGATGAAATGGCTCGAGATTGACGTTACAAGCTACGTAAAGAAGAAGCTATTGGAGGGCGAATCCGCCGATTTCGGCATTCGTCAAGAAGCGGCAAGCGGACTTATGATGCGCATCAACAGCAGAGAAGCCGTCGAGTATGCGCCATATCTTCGTATATCCCCAGCCCGAATAAACGATGAAGCCCCGACATGGCCTGCTTCGGCTGATGTCTCCTTCTCGAATCTGAGCGAGACGGGTGTCTCCCTGCAATGGCCGTCCGCAGTCTCCGCAGGCGATGAGGTCGTCTATCGGGTGTACCGTAACGGGATTCTCTTAGGTGAAGTGGCCGGCAACAACTATGACGTGAGCGGATTGACGACGGGGAACACATACACGTTCACGATTCAAGCCGGCGACGGCAGCGGCGTCTGGGGTACGGACGGACCCTATGGCACCGTCCGATTGCTCGATACCAGGCTGGTGCAGACCACGCTCGGGAATGTATACAGCAAAGGCGAGCCTATTGCGTTCAAAGTAGAGACGGCAAGGGATTCCGTGTCTTGGGCCGTGAAGGATGTTTGGGGCCGAACGGCGTCTTCCGGTTTGGTCGCGGCGCAAAATGGCGAAGCATCCATTGTCGTCCCGCTAAATTCCGTAGGTTATTTCACGCTGCAGGCTGCCGCGGAATCCGATGGCTCGGAGCCGATCGAGCTGTCCACTACATTCGCCGTGCTGGATCCCTACGATTTCCGTGCGGTGGATGATTCTCCGTTCGGCGTAAACACTCATTTCCCTTGGACAGACAGGGGATGGTCGAACCAACTGATGGGGCTGATCGAGGCTGCCGGATTCAAGGGGGTCCGCGACAGTTTGTCCTGGAGCCGCACGGAGAATCCGAAGGGAGAATACAAGATCGCGCCGGAGCATGATCTATTCGTCGACGAGGCGGTCAGGCACGGATTGAACCCGTTCCTCATGCTGGGATACGAGAACCAGTTCTACGACGGGGGCAGTACGCCTTACACGGATGAAGGCAAGGAGGGTTTTGCCCAATACGGGAAGTTCATCCTCGAGCATTTTGAGGGCAAAGTGAAAAATTTGGAAATCTATAACGAGTTCAATATCGGCTTTGGCGACCGTGGCAACGGACCCGCGGATTCCAGACCGGATTATTACGCGCCGTTGCTTGAAACGACTTATAAAACCATGAAGTCCTCTCAATACGAAAGCACGCTTGCGGGGATGTCGACCTCGAAGCTGCCGCTCGGCTGGATCGAGGAAGTGCTGCGTCGCGGGGGAATCGATAATCTCGACGTCGTGTCCATCCACCCCTACCAGTATCCGCGTAGTCCGGAGAACATGATTCGCGACATCAAGAAGCTGCAGGACATGATCCTTGCTTACAATAAGGGCGAAGCCAAGCCGATTTGGCTGTCTGAGATGGGATACCCGACCCACTCCCTGGCCTCCGGCATCAGCGAGAAGAAGCAAGCCGATTATGTAGTTAGATTATTTGTCTTATCGATGGCCGTCGGCATTGAAAAAGTGTTCTATTACGACTTTATGAGCGATGGCGTGGATGCCGCCAATCAAGAACATAATTTCGGATTGGTCTATAACCTGGTGGACGAACGAGGGAGCTACGCGCCTAAGCCTGCTTACGCCGCCGTCGGCGCGTTAACCCGGCAGTTGACCGGAGCAACGTTCGAGCGGGATGAGTCCGACGAGGAGGGACGCTTTCGTCAATATGTATTCGCAAAAGGCGGCGAAAGCATTCAGGTTGCATGGACGGAGGGTGGTTATTTGCCTGTTGCGATCCATAGCGACGAGCCCGTGCGGATCGTCGACATAATGGGCAACGAAACAACGTATCACCCGGTTAACGGGAAGATCTATTACACATTAAAGGACGAGCCGATCTACCTTCTCGGCAATGTGTTCGACATGACGCCGGATGAAACGTTCTCCTTAACCGGCACCGACTCCGTCATAGGCAACGACGCGGAGCTGTCGCTGATCGTCCGGAACGGCGGATCGGAACCGTTTGCGGGTACATTAAAAGTTAATGGGCAAGCGTACTCGGTGCAAGCCGCACCTGGCGTTCCAGCGGCTATTCCGGTAGTTGCGCAGGGTCTGGAGAAGGAGGGCGAACTGACGGTCATAGGGGAGCTGTATGACGTGGACGGGAAGCTGATCGGCCAATTGACGGCAGGCATTACGTTCAATGAGCCGTATGAAATCCAGATACGTCCCCTGTTTACCGAAGACGGGTCAGGCAAGCTGCTGAACGTAACGATCGAGAACCACTCGGCCGGAAAGGAGCTGGTGGCGGAGAGCGTCCAATGGAGTCTCGGCTCTTTAAAGGGCTCCCTGCCGGACTTCTTGACGATACCGCCAGCCAGTTCATGGACCGAGTCCATCGAGCTTGAGGGGCTGGATAATGGGGTCAACTATCCCTTGGCGCTGTCGATCGGGCTAAGAGATTATGAGACGGTCGTCGTGGACAGCACGGCTACCTTCGTTCCCGTCCATCATGTCAGCGACGGGGATGTTCCCGTGACAATCCCGTGGTCGGCGGGCACGAGCAAAGTTACCAACTATACCGGAGAAGACGATCTGAGCGCGGATTTCACGCTGCGCTGGGACGAAGAGCATCTCTATCTATCCGCGCAAGTGAAGGACGATATTCATTCTTATGGAGCAGTCGAGAAAGACATTTATAACAACGATGGCATACAATTCGGCATCGTTCAAGGCATCCCGGGGGAAAGCAATGTATGGTACGAAGCCGGAATCGCCCAGACGCCGGCAGGGGATCAAATCTATGCCTTCACGACGCCGAACGGCGCGGAGCCGGGTCTCTCGGAAGAGGGGGAACTGAAGGTAACAAGGGATGAGGAGCTGGGAGTGACGGCATATGAGCTCAAGCTTCCATGGACGGAACTCATGCCGGTCGACCCGGCGGACGGCGTGTTCAGCTTCTCGCTCCTGCTTAACGAGAACGACGGCGAGGGCCGCAACGGCTTCTGGGAGTGGGGATCCGGTATTGGCACCGCCAAGGATCCGAGGCGTTATCGTACGGTACAGCTGCTGCCATCGGGCGAAGCGGGCCAAGTGAACAAAAACGCGTTAAACGAGGCGATCGAGCAAGCGAACGGAATGTCGCCGACTTCTTACACAACCGCAAGCTGGAGCAAGGTGCAAGCGGCATTGCTGGAAGCCGAGGCGGTAAGCCGGCATCCTGGAGCTACGCAATCGGCAATAGACGAAGCAGAATCGGCGCTGCGGGCAGCCTTGTCGCAATTGGTACCGAGGCCGCCAGCAGGAAGCGGGGAAGGAACATCCGGAGGCCCCGTCATTCAGCCGAACGAGCTTCGTATCGAAGCGAAGGCAGGCAGCGACGGTATCGCTATTGCAAGAGTAGGAAGGAACGAATTGCAAGCCGAGATGGATGAATCGGAGAACGGCGTCGTCGACGTCTTCGTGACGGTGACGGGCGAAGCTGACAGCATTCGGATCGCCATCCCGTCTCAGCCGTTTAAGATCGAGGCGGAGTTGGAGGTAGAGACGGTTAACATCCATACCGAATGGGGCGAGGTGCGGATGAGGGCTGATCTGTTCAGGAATAACGAGGCCGCCGAAATGGTATTGGTTATATCAAAGCCACCCGGAGACGCGGTTCCCGCGGCGGCTCGCGAGAGTCTAAATGGTGCGAATGTGTATGACTTCGAGCTTCTGGCGGACGGAAGCAAGGTCGAATTCCGGCAGGGTGACTTAAGTATCTCACTGCCTTATGTCATTAGTCCCGGAGAGCAGTCCCACCAAATCGTTGTCTATTATATCGATGACTCAGGGCGATTGATCCCTCAAATGAACAGCAGCTACGATCCGCTGACCGGAATGGCTTCTTTCCAGCCGAGCCACTTTAGCCTGTACGCGGTTGCCTATGCCAATATCGGTTTCGATGATCTTGGCGGATATCCTTGGGCACGCCTTGCCATCGAGACATTAGCGGCAAGAGGAGTGCTGAACGGGGTCGAAGCCGGCGTTTTCTCACCTGCGGGCGAGGTGACGAGGGCGGAGTTCGTCGCTATGCTGATTCGCGCATTTGGCGCTATGGACTTGCAAGCCCACTCCGCGTTTAAAGATGTACATTCGCAAGATTGGCATTATGGCGCCATAGCTTCTGCCGAGAAGCATGGTATCGTCCTCGGCAAGCCCGATGGCCGCTTCGGTCCGGACGATACCGTCAGCAGACAGGATATAGCCGTGCTGCTTGATCGCGCTGCAGCCAAGTTCGGACTCCGGCTGCCGGAAACCGGCAATCGCTCCGTGTTCGCCGACGATTCCGTCATCGCGGAATATGCCATCCATGCGGTTGGCAGGATGAACGAGGCCGGAGTTATGCAAGGCGCCGGCGATGGACGGT
>JAQSXN010000288.1 GCA_029256665.1 Paenibacillus sp. | reverse complement strand
GGGGGATATCCATGTCGAATCGCTTCGATTTGATGGCAATGCCGCAGCAGCCAAGACGATTCATCGCTCGCACAAGCTCAATGAGCGTCAATGTGCCTTCCTTGATAAAATAACCATTCGTGAGCAACAGTTCGCCCGACCGCAAGAAATGAATAATATCGGGCGCGTCCATTATGTTAACCTTCTGAACCGTCCTCCCCAGACCATCCCGACCTGCGAGCAGCTTTGCGTTCCGATATAACTCGTGTCCACACAATTCTTCCAACAGCATAACGGTTCCTCCAAGGATTGAGTTTTATGTAATATAAACTAACAGAGGGGTTAGAGGAAGTAAAGAGTCCATTAGACTATTCGTACATCTGACGCCAATTCTTTCGGGCTATTCGTCCAGTGACTTACATCTCGCTTCCGATTATTCTTGTTTATAGGCGATACATGTTAATTATATTGACATGGACTAATGGAGTGAGGTGGGGAGATTGGATTTGATGATTCGCGGCGCTACGATACGCGGAATGTCGGATCGCCAATGCGTTGCCGTTCACGCTGGCAAAATCGCGTTCGTAGCGTCTGATCATTCCGTTCCGGAGATGGAGGCCCATGTCGTGATCGAAGCGAAGGGCGGACTGCTTCTTCCGGGTTTCGTAGAACCGCATATTCACTTGGAGAAAGCTTATCTGCTAAGCGAAATGGAAAAAGAAGCGGAATCGTTGGCCGAGGCGATCGCGATGACGGCAAGGATGAAGGAAAACTTCCGTCCCGCCGATATGATCGAACGAGCCGCGAGAGTCTTCCGCGAAGCGTCAAAGCGGGGCGTCGTCCACATGCGCTGCCATGCGGAGGTCGACCCCGTCCTGGGGTTAAGCGCGGTAGAGGCGGCGCTTGCCGTCAGAGAAAGCCTCGGACATTTGCTTGACCTGCAGATTGTCGCGTTCCCGCAAGAGGGTATCATGTGCGCTCCGGGTACCGCGGAGCTCATGGAGGAAGCGATGAAGCTGGGCGTGGATGCCGTCGGAGGCATTACGTATCAGAACGAAGATACGGCGGAGCATCTGGACTTCGTATTTCGACTGGCGGAGCGTTATGGCAAGCCGCTCGACCTCCATGTCGATTTCTCGGATGATCCCAAGCAGCTAGCGATCGCGGACATCGCAAGGCGGACGATTGCGGCGGGCATGCAAGGCAGCGTATCGGCCGGGCATGTAACTTCGCTTGGGGCGATACCGCGTATGGAAGCCGAACAAGCGGCTGACTTGATCGCCGAAGCCGGCATCTCCATCATTTCATTGCCTCTCACGGATTTGTTCATGAACGGAAGAGGCGAGCGGGCGCCGCTACATCGAGGTTTAACGCCGGTAGAGCTGCTGCTGAAGAAAGGCGTGCAAGTCGCGGCCGGGGCCAATAATGTGCGCAATCCCTTCACGCCGTTCGGCAACTGCGATCCGCTCGATACCGCATGGTTGCTGGCGATTGCGGCCAGAATGGGTTCGGCGCGAGACGCGGGCACGCTGCTGGGAATGGTGACGGACAACGCGGCAAGCGCGATCGGATTAACGAATTATGGTCTCCGGGCGGATGCGGGCGCGGATTTCGTCCTCTTGCCGTCCGCAACGGAGAGGGAAGCGCTGCTGGATAAACCGGCTAATCGGCTTGTCTGGAAGAACGGCGTGATGACTGCGGGAGAAGTAACCGGCGGCCCGAGGAACAGAAGCATGGTTCCAACTGGATTTTAAGAATTCGAGTTTCAGGTAGACACATATGAGGAGTGGGGAGAGATGATCATGAAAGTTTGGAAAAAAAGAACGGCTGCCTTATTAACGATTGCTTTGACTACGATCGCGATTAGCGCGTGCGGCGGCAACTCGGGTAACAACGAAGCGGATCCCGCGGCTGCATCCGAAGGAAGCAAAGAACCGATTCTAATCGGAATGTCCACCGAAGCGACGGGAGACAACGCGATGAATTCCGTCAATCTGTATCAAGGCGTTCAAATCGCGGTCGAACAGGTTAACGCGAATGGCGGAATCGACGGGAGGCCCGTCGAGCTGGTCGTCCGCGATACGGAACAAAACCCGACGAGAGGCATCAGCATTATCCGCGATTTCGGGCAGAAGGAGAAGGTTCTTGCGGCGATCGGCGGATTCCACAGCACCGTCATGCTGGCTCAATCACCCGTCTTGCTGGAAGAAAAATTCGCGTTTATGGTTGCGACCTCCAACGTGCCCGCGTCGGTCGAATCCGGCATGCCGTGGACGTTCGGCGTTCGGATGAACGCCAATATAACGGCGCAATATGCGATCAAATTTATCAAGGAGCATTTCGGCACGGATAAGATCGCGGTTCTGCATGAGAATGGAGGATACGGCAAAGGGGCGGCGGCCGCGATGACGCTCGCTTTGGAAGCCCAAGGATTGAAGCCGGTCGCGGTCGAGACGTTCGACAACGCCAAGGATAAGGATATGACGGCGCAAGTGAACCGGGCGAAGGAAGCAGGCGCGGAAGTGGTCTATTTGTTCGGCCAAGGCGCGGCAAACGGTTATGTCATGCAGGCAATGGATAAGCTCGGCTGGAAGGTGCCGATCGTGGGCGAAAACGGCATGGCGAACAAAGGCGCGCAGGAAGTCGGAGGCGCTTTGGCGGAGGGAACTTACGCGATTCAGACGGCGAACTTCAACGTCGAGCAAACCCGCGAGCCCGCGAAGAAGTTCCTTGAGGATTTTACGGCCAAATTCGGACACATCCCTACGACCTTCGCTTCCGCGGCGCAAGGATATGACGGGGCGATGATGCTGTTCCAGGCGATCGACAAAGCCGAGTTGAGCGGCGATCTCAAGAAGGACCGCGCGGCGATCCGGGACACGCTGGAATCCGGACTAGGCGCATATAGCGGCGTCATCCGCGACTGGGAGCAGCCGTTTACGGCGGACAATCACGATGCCGTCGACGTTAATTCCTATCTCATGTGCGTCTGGAAGGACGGCAAGCTGGTCATCTCCGAGCAACAATAACAGAGAACGTAAGGGGGAATCACCATGTCGCTTGTCTTGCAGCTAATCATTAGCGGACTTGCCGTAGGCGCGCTGTACGCGTTGATCGCGCTCGGCTACAGCTTGACGTACGTCGTCAACGGGACGCTCAACATGTCGCAAGGGCAGCTCGTCATGCTGGGAGGGATATTCATGTTCGGGTTCTCCGAGCATGCGGGCGTTCCTTTCCCGGCGGCGTTCCTATTCTCGGCGGTGCTAGTCGCGCTGCTTAATCTGCTGATCGAACGGCTGGCCATCCGCAAGTTCGACAAAGGTCCCAACTCGATCGAATGGGTGCTTAGCACCATCGCGGTAGGCATTATTTTGCAAGACGTCGCGCTCTACTTCAACGGTCCGGACGAGGGCGTGACGCCTTCTCCGGTCGGAACGGGCATGCTTCGCATTGCGGGAGCGGGGATATATTGGAAGGAATTCGTGTTCCTGCCGGTCGTCGGCATCCTGCTCGGCTTGCTCGTCTTCTTCTACCGCAAATCGCATTATGGCTTGTGGCTTCGGGCGACGGCCGATAATCGCAAGGCGATCGAGCTTATGGGCGTGAGCAGCAACCGGATCGTGGCGATCGCCTACATGCTTAGCGGTCTGCTCGCGGGCATCGGCGGAGCGTTGATGTCGACCCATTACGCCGTCTCCGTCGATATCGGATTGCCGCTTGGTCTTAAGGCGATATCGGTCGCGATACTTGCGGGCGTCAACAACCCCAAAGGGATCGTCGTATCGGGCCTGCTGCTCGGCGTCGCCGAAGTGTTTATCGGGCAGTATGTATCGACCGCCTTCCGTGAGATGTTCATCTACGGCATGGTGATCCTCGTTCTCTATTGGAAGCCGATGGGGCTCTTTAATGCGAGACAAACGACGATCAAGGTATAACACGGGAGACGGGAGGACCAGACATATATGAATGTTATGCGAAACAATGCAAGCACCCGGCGCACGGCAATCCTGTTGCTGACCGCTCTATGCGCCATGCTGCTACTCGCAGCCGCGCCGTGGATGTTCGATTCCTATTATCTCAATCTGTTGTTTATGATCGGTATTTTCACAATTACGACCGCCGGCATGAACGTGCTGATCGGCTATTGCGGCATCGTCTCGATCGGCCATGCCGGTCTCATGGCGGTCGGCGCCTACGTATCCGCCTTTCTGAGCACGCAATTCGAGCTTTCCTTTTGGCTGGTTGCGATTGCGGGGATGGCTGCTTCCTTGTTTATCGGAAGTCTGATCGCCATCCCGACGATTCGGGCCGGCGGCGTCTATCTCTCCATGATTACGATTGCCTTCGGCGTCGTTATCCACGAAGCGTTGATCCGGTGGGAGTGGTTTACAGGCGGACCTCTCGGCATATCCGGCATCCCTAAGCCGGCGATTGGCTCGTATTCGTTCGATTTGAGGGGCATGTACTGGCTGGTGCTCGGAATTGCGGTCGCCGCGCTTATTCTGGTCCGCAACCTGCGCAGATCCTCATGGGGTCGGTCGATGATCGCCGTCAAAGAAAACGAGATCGCGGCGGCATCGCTCGGCATCCGCAAATTTACGGCCCAATTCGCCGGCTTTGCGTTGAGCTCGGTGCTCGCCGGACTAAGCGGAGCGCTGTACGCGCACGCCAACAGCTTTATCAGCCCGGATTCCTATCACTTTCAAACGTCGGTGCAATTGGTGCTGATCGTCATACTGGGCGGAGCGGGACGAGTGCTGGGACCCGTGATCGGAGCGGCGGTTATCGTCATGCTGCCCGAAGTGCTCCAGATGGAGAAGCTGAGACTTGCTTTATACGGCGCGATGATGTTTGTCGTTTTATATTTTTTGCCGAAAGGAATCGTAGGCACGACGGCGGATGCGGCATCCCGATGGTTGCGCAAACTCGCGCCGTCCGGAGGCGGCGGGGGCCGGCACGCAACGCGCGAATTGCCGCCTGAAGGGAATTTGGTGGGAACGGGCATTGGCGGAGTATCGCGGGAGCTGGAGCGGGGGGAAGCTCTGCTAAGGCTCGAAGGCATCGGCAAGCGCTTTGGAGGCTTGCATGCGCTCAAGGGAGTATCGTTGACCGTTGAATCCGGCAGCATCCACTCGCTAGTCGGACCTAACGGAGCGGGCAAGACGACGCTGCTTAATGTTATTTCCGGCCTTTACACGCCGGACGACGGTTCGATGACGCTTGGCGGCCGCTTATTCTCGCCGGGTTCGCTTACGGATGCGGCAAAGCTTAAAATCGCAAGAACGTTCCAGCATTCCCGTTTGTTTATGGAAATGTCCGTCCTGGAGAACGTAATGGCCGGCATGGCGGGCGAAGGGAAAGAGACGATCGCTCAAGCGCTGTTTCATACGCCGGGTTATCGCCGAAAGGAAAGGGAGACGAGGAGCAGGGCGCATGCGTTGCTGGATTTTATCGGATACGAAGGCGACAGGGAGATGAAAGCCGCCGGATTGCCGTATGGGCATCAACGGCTCATCGAAATGGCAAGAGCGCTTGCGGTATCGCCAACCTTGCTGCTGCTGGACGAACCGGCCGCGGGCATGACTTCGGGAGAGATCGATGTCTTGGAAGCTTTGTTGAAGAAGCTGTCCCATAGCGGGCTGACGATCGTCGTCATCGAGCATCATATGGATTTTGTCGAGCGGGTATCCGATGCCGTTACGGTGCTGGACTTCGGCAGCGTTATCGGGACGGGAGAGCCCAAAGATATGCTCAAGGATCCTAGAGTGATTCAAGCCTATCTAGGAATCGAGGAGGAGGTGGCGGC
>JAQSXN010000287.1 GCA_029256665.1 Paenibacillus sp. | reverse complement strand
GAAAGCCGCGGCGCGCTGCGGTCCGGAATCGGCGCGGCCTTGACGGCCGCGCTGCTGCTCGGCGGCTGCAGCGATGCGGGTGTTGGCGAAGCCGGCCAAGCGGGGAACAGTGGAGCCGGCCAATCTGAGAAGGCTGCGCCCGTGTTTGCGGAGGCTTCCGTGCATGATCCGTCCATCGTACGGGCGGAGGACGGCACGTATTATGTATTCGGCTCGCATCTGGCGGCGGCGAAGTCGGAAGATTTGGTGAGCTGGGAGCTCGTCGCGGACGGCGTGGCGGACGGCAATCCGCTTATCCCGAACGTGACGGAGGAGCTGCGCGAGGCGCTTGACTGGGCGCAGACCGACACGCTTTGGGCGGCGGACGTCATCCGGCTGCGGGACGGCAAATATTATATGTACTACAACGCATGCCGCGGCGACTCGCCGCTATCTGCGATGGGCGTAGCGGCGGCGGACGATATCGAGGGGCCTTACGAGGATCTCGGCATCATTCTCAAGTCCGGCATGTGGGGCGAGCCTAGCGAGGACGGCATAATCTACGACGCGACGATTCATCCGAACGTCGTCGACCCGCATGTATTCTTCGACAAGGACGAGAAGCTGTGGATGGTGTACGGCTCGTATTCCGGCGGCATCTTCATTATGGAGATGGACGAGAAGACGGGCAAGCCGCTGCCGGACCAAGGCTACGGCAAGAAGCTGCTTGGCGGCAACCATAGCCGAATCGAAGGACCGTATATGCTGTACAGCCCGGATACGGACTACTATTACCTGTTCCTGTCTTACGGCGGGCTTGATGCGGCAGGAGGCTACAATATGCGGGTCGCGCGTTCGAAAAATCCGGACGGTCCGTTCGTCGACGCGGCGGGGAACGACATGATCGAGGCGAAGGCGGATCCGTCGCTGCCGTTGTTCGACGATCGTTCGATCGAGCCGTTCGGCACGAAGCTGATGGGCAATCATCTGTGGAACGATCCGGCGGAAGCGGGGCGCGAGTCGGGCTACGTGTCGCCAGGCCACAATTCGGCTTACTACGACGAAGCGAGCGGGCGTTATTATTTGATTTTCCATGCTCGCTTCCCATCCGACGGGGAGCGTCACGAGATTCGGGTGCATCCGTTTCTCCTGAACGAGGAGGGCTGGCCCGTCGTCTCGCCATTCCGGTTCGCCGGGGAGACGCTTCGCAAGGCGGAGGAAGACGCGGTCGCGGGCGACTACGAGCTCGTGAACCACGGGCAAGACATTTCGGCCGAGCTGAAGGAATCGGCGGCGATCCGGCTGGAGCGAGGCGGCACTGTAAGCGGCGCGGCGAGCGGCGACTGGTCGTTGACCGGGGAAGCCGGCATTCGCCTGACCGTGGACGGCGTCGCATATAAAGGATATTGGCTCCGGTCGTGGGATGCCGCAGCCGGGGCTTGGACGGAGACGTTCACCGTCCTGTCCGAGGAGGGCGTAGCGCTATGGGGCGCAAGACGGCCTGCTGCGGCTTCAGCTCCGGCTTCGGCTTCGGAGCAGGCGCGGAATAGTTGACAGAACGTGTAGATCGAACAACTTTTTATCGGCATACAGAGAGAGGGAGAGAGACGATGACTGAACAGAACACAATGGCCGCGACGGAGCAACCGATCATTTTGCAGCGCGCGGATCCGTGGGTCTATAAGCATGACGACGGATTCTACTATTTCACGGCATCCGTGCCGGAATACGACCGGATCGAGCTGCGCCGGGCGAACACGATCGAGGGACTCGCGGGGGCTGAACCCATGGTCGCGTGGAGGAAACATCCGACCGGCATGATGAGCGCGAACATCTGGGCGCCGGAAATCCACTTCATCGACGGCAAGTGGTATATTTATTTCGCCGCAGCCCGCACGACGGAGACGAACGACGGACTGTTCGATCACCGCATGTTCGTGCTAGAGAATGCATCCGCCAATCCGCTCGAAGGCGAATGGACGGAGAAGGGCCAGATCAAGACGATGTGGGAGTCGTTCGCCCTCGACGCGACGACGTTCGAGCATCGCGGCACCCGCTACCTCGTCTGGGCGCAGAAGGATCCGGACATCAAGGGCAATTCCAATCTGTACATCGCTCCGATGGCGAATCCATGGACGTTGGCGGCGGACGGCGTTATGCTGACGATGCCGGAGTACGACTTCGAAGTGATCGGCTTCCTCGTCAACGAAGGGGCGGCCGTCGTGAAGCGCGGCGGACGCATCTTCATCTCTTACTCCGGTAGCGCGACGAACCAACATTATTGCATGGGGCTGCTCGAAGCGTCGGAGGAAGCCGATCTGATGGATCCTGCTTCCTGGACGAAATCGCCGCAGCCGGTGCTGAAGACGAACGAGGCTCGCGGTCTGTTCGGTCCGGGCCATAACAGCTTCACGAAGTCGGAGGACGGAGAGGACGACATCCTCGTCTTCCATGCCCGCACGTATAAGGAAATCGTCGGCGATCCGCTGTACGATCCGAACCGTCACACGTTCGTTCGCAAAGTGCAATGGAGCGCTGACGGCAGGCCGATATTCGAGTAACCGGAGCCGGGACAAAACTTGGATTAGCCGCCGAAGGCAACGATCGATTCGGCGGTTTTCCGCGTTCAGGGGACAAGAAGGGAGCAGGATGGGATGGACGCCTATTTATTCGTGCATTTTAAGGAAAAGAAGACGCCGGACGGCGAACAAGTGTATTTCGCGCTAAGCACGGACGGATTCGTCTGGGAGCAGGTGAATGACGGGAAGCCGGTATTGTGGAGTCGGCTCGGCGACAAGGGCGTCCGGGATCATACCATCGTGCGGACGGCATCGGGCCAATTTGTCATTCTTGCCACGGACCTTAGTCTGGCGAACGGCTTCGAATCGAAGTACAAGAGCAACTGGGCCAACATTGGCAGGGAAGGCAGCAAGTGCCTGTCGATGTGGCGGTCCGACGATCTTGTGAACTGGTCGGAGCAACTGCTGGTGGAGCTGGGCGACGAAGACTATGGCTGCCTGTGGGCGCCGGATGTCATCTTTGACCGGAACGGAGAGGACTATATGCTGCACTGGTCTTCGGCGCATGCTTCCAACCATTACGGGAACAAGGCGATCTATTATGCGCGGACGAAGGATTTCGAGACGTTCGCTAAGCCTCAGATGTTGTGCAGGAAGGTTGACAGCGGCATTATCGACTCCGCGATTTATGAGGAGAACGGCTGGTTCTACCGCTTTCTGAAGAGCGAGGGGAATCCGGTCGGCATTATCCTGGAGAAGGGCCGCACGTTAACCGGCGAGTACGAGCGGATCAAGGCGTTCGACGAGGAAATGGCCAAGCTCGGCCATCCCGCGTACGAGGCGCCGACGGCGTTCAAGCTGCCGGACGGGCGCTGGTGCCTGATGCTCGACTTCTTCGGCGTCGAAGGCGAAGGCCAGGGCTACGTGCCGTTCATCGCCGACGACATCGACACGGGAAGGTTCATCCGCTCCGACGCGGCGTTCCGTTTTCCGTACCGGTTCAAGCATGGCACGGTGCTGCCGATCACGAAGGAGGAATATGAACGAATCAAAGGATGGGATTGGAAGCCCTAATTCACAAGGATTATATTAGTTTAACAAGGAAGAACCCTTACGCCGTAAGGGTTTTTCCTTGTTGCAAAAAAAAGGGACCCGCAGCAACGGGCTGCGGGCCAAAAGATATATATTATAAAAAAGGGGGTCGAGTTCTATTATAGGCCAGCTACATTAAAGAAGCATGAATGAAATGTTTCAATTGCATTACAAAATGTTGGTTTTCATTTCCATGTTTGAGAAGACCGGCGAGGGAAAATAAAGTTCTTTAATGAGGGGGGAGAAAGTTAGCCGTGAAAATAAAGTTTTTTAACGAAGGAATCGACATGGATGGCTTTGTCCACTTATAGGGGATTTTTATAGGCGGCGTCTATTGTGTTGACAAATAAAGGAACTATATACGTTTGGTCAAAATAATTACGATCTTCTTCTTGGTCATGATTCAGAGTGTGTCATAGCCGCAAGTGCGGCTTCTTTCTTATTCTGCGGAGCTTCGCGATCGCCGATAACAGGCAAGGGATGATAGGAGTTACACCGATCATGCCTGGGCCGATCTTAAAGAAAGAAGAGGATCACTTCACTCATAATGTTTTTAATAATCCCTTAAGCTGGTCAACGCTTTGGCGTAGAGCGTGTGGCTGGAATGTGTGGCACTATGGAGTATAAATTTATACTATATTCGGGGTGTGGAGGGCCTGTGTGGCACTATGAAGCATAAATTTATGCTTCATTCGGCGTGTGGAGGCCCTGCATTCGTGTGGCGGCATACCTGAGATCATAATATAACGGCTATCGGTTGCATGTTCAGCTGCATAAGCATAGTAAGTAATCCAACAAAAAACTTTGTCAGATTTTCTGACATTAATTATAACAAAAGTAGCCTAATGGAAGATGTTTAGACATACTGGTTATACGAATCGTATGATTGTAATGAAAAATATTATGAAATTCATCTAATGACATTCATTTAGCCGGAAATTAAAATAAGAAACACATCAGGACATCGAATTTGAAAACGAATGTACAACAAAACGAAGGAGGAAGATGATATGGCGCTTGATAAAGAAGGTTTGTCCCGCAGGGAGTTTCTCGGCAATGTCGGGAAAATCGGAGGCGCTTCAGCCGTGCTGGGCGTTATGGGGACGATGGGGTTATTGGGCGCGGAGCAAGCCAACGCGGACAGCCCCAAGAAGGGCCCTGAACAAAGCGGGAAGAAGCCGGACAAACATAGCTCCTACATGCTGCTGAATGTCCGACTGGAGAGCGGCTACAAGTACGAGAACGGACAAGCGATCGCTACCGAAAGCGTTTTGCGCCATTTGCACATCAACAAAGGGAAAATCGCGAACATCACTGATGCCAAGGCGCCTGTGGACAAAGGGATCGCTTGTTATGACGCCAAGGGCATGCTGCTTCTGCCGGCATTCCGGGATATGCACATCCACTTGGACAAAACCTTTTACGGGGGCCCTTGGCGCGCGGTCCGGCCGACCAAGAACGGGATTTTCGACCGAATCGTCGAGGAGCAGACGCTGCTGCTCCAGCTTCTTCCTACCGCTCAGGAACGCGCCGAAAAGTTGATCGAGCTCATTCTCGGCTATGGCTCCGCTTATGTTAGAAGCCACTGCAACATCGATCCTACCGTCGGTCTGCGCAATCTGGAGAACTTGAAGAAGGCGCTCGCGAACTATTCGGACAAGATATCTCACGAAATCGTCGCTTTCCCGCAACATGGCCTGCTTCGCTCCAACGCGGCGGGGCTGATGCGCGAGGCGATGCAGCTTGGCGCGACGCATGTCGGCGGCCTCGATCCGACGTTGGTCGATGCGGATATGGAAAGGTCGCTTCAAACGATGGTACAAATCGCCGTGGATTATAAAGCCGGAGTCGATATTCATCTCCATGAGGGAGGGGATACGGGGCTGAAGGCGATCCGTCGGTTGGCCGAGCTGACCGAGGAAGCCGGTCTGCAGGGCAAAGTAACGGTGAGCCATGCATTCTCCCTGGCCTCGCTTACGGCCGGCGCTGATGTCGAGCTGTTCGATCGACTTGCCGCTCTAGGCATCTCGATCGCTTCTTCCGTGCCGATCGGGAGAAGCGTCATGCCGATCCCGTTGCTGCAGAAGCAGAAGGTTAACGTGATGCTGGGCAACGACAGCATTACGGATCATTGGTCTCCGTTCGGCATAGGCGACACGCTGCAAAAGGCGCATCTCGCCTCGCAGCTGTACGGTTGGTCCAGCGAATACAACCT
>JAQSXN010000286.1 GCA_029256665.1 Paenibacillus sp. | reverse complement strand
GCAGCTCCGCGAGATGATTTCGGAGCAAGGCATCTCTTTTAAGTTTCCCCCAAATGCAACATTCATACGCTCCGATTGCCGCGGCTTTCACCTGATGGTGAGGGTCGCGGCATTTTGTGTTGTGGGCACGATATATGACTCTGACAGTGCAAAGGTTGCAAGTTTGTTGACTGGGTTTGGACTTAGAGATTCGGAGACTCGAAGACTCGAAGACTCGGAGTTGCGGAAATTTTAACGGTTGCCACAGCGCTTATTCGGCTCAAAATGACGGGGGTTCTTGGCTAACGGTTGCCGTAGCGCTTAAGTAGCGTAAATGAAGCGGTATTGGGTCCATCTAAGTCCAATAAGCTTCCTGGCATCCGTTAGATTGTAAAAACCGGAAATTGGGGAGCAATAAGCTTCCTGACAACCGTTACGTTCGAATTGGCCGAGAAGAAGCAGGCAGCTGGTTGAAGCGGGAACAGCGCAAACAACAAATAGATGCGATAGATAACCAACCGTTGTTATATGGTTCCGATTTCGCGAAAGGCTTATCATTGTTTGCAGGAGGGGAACGTAGATGGGTAGACTTTATAAATACCGTTGGCAGTATGCCATGATTTTGCCGGCCGTCGTGCTGTTGTTTTTGTTCAACTACGTACCGATGGCGGGCATTCAGATCGCCTTCAGGGACTTCCAGATCGGATCGTCGATTTGGAACAGCGCATGGGTAGGCTTCGATAATTTTTCGTTTTTGCAGGAACCTCAATTCTGGGTCGTCGTGACCAATACGCTTTATATTTCGGTGCTGAAGTTTATCTTCGGATTTCCGGCTCCCATATTATTGGCCTTAATGATTAACGAAATTTTGCATTCGGGCTTCAAACGTTTCGTTCAATCCGTGAGCTACTTGCCCCACTTCTTTTCTTGGATCGTCGTTGCGTACATTCTGCAATCGTTCCTGACGCTGGACGGCGGGTTAGTCAACGACGTGATCCAGAAGACGGGCAACGAATCGATCTTCTTCCTGGGCTCGACGGAGTGGTTCCGTCCGATGATCGTCGGCAGCGGCCTCTGGAAGGAAGTCGGCTGGAACACGATTCTGTATCTTGCCGCGATTACGGCGATCGACCCTCAGCTGTACGAAGCGGCGAAGGTCGAAGGCGCCGGCAAATGGGCGCAAATTCGCAACATCACGTTGCCGGGCATTATGCCGACCATCTCCATCGTGCTGATTCTGAGCATTCCGAGCTTGATCACGGTAGGCATGGATCAAATCTACCCGATGATGAACTCGGCGAACATGTCGGTAGCGGACGTTCTGGATACGTACGTGCTAAGAAGCGGCTTGCAGCAGGGCTACTTCGGCATGGCGACGGCCGTCGGGCTGATATCGTCCATTATCGCCCTGATTCTGGTGCTGGTAACGAACGGATTGTCGCGCAAAATAAACGGCGAAGGGCTTTGGTAATCGATGAGACTATCAGTAGGAGAAAAGGTCGGTCAGACCATCATCGTCGTGTTGTTGTCGCTGCTGTGCTTAAGCGTCATCTATCCGTTCCTGTACATGCTCGCGATCTCCTTGAACGAAGGAGCGGATGCGGCTAGAGGCGGCGTGTACTTGTGGCCGAGATCGTTTACGCTAATCAACTATGAAATCGTGCTCGGCAACGAGGTAATCCGAGGCGCATATCTGATCACGATCGCCAGAACGATCCTCGGCACGATCGTCGGAATGTTCGTCACGCTGCTCGCCGCATACGGCTTGTCGTACCGCGGTCTGCCGATGCGCAAAGGCATTCTGGCCTACGTGCTCATCACGATGCTTTTCAGCGGCGGCTTGGTGCCGCTCTACATTCAACTCTTTAATCTAGGATTAACGAACACGTTCCTCGTATACATCATCCCGGCCGCGTTCTCGGCTTGGAACATGTTCGTCATGCTGAAGTTTCTGCAAGGCATCCCGGAAGCGCTGATCGAATCGGCGGAGCTCGACGGCGCGGGTCCCGTGCGGATCCTGTTCCAGATCATCATGCCGCTCTCGAAGCCGATGCTGGCCGCACTAGGGTTGTTCACCGCGGTCGGTCACTGGAACGACTGGTTCGCCGGCGCGTTCTACGTCTCGGATCAATCGCTGATTCCGGTGCAGACTTTCTTGCAGCAGCTGCTTAACGCATCCGATCTGTCCGCCGTCATGGGCTCGAACAACAATCAGGAAGCGCTGGCGCGCGGCTCGTCGCAGAACATCACGCTGATGTCGATCAAGATGGCCGTCGTCATGGTCAGCGCATTGCCGATCCTATGCGTGTATCCGTTCTTGCAGAAGTATTTTGTCAAAGGCGTGCTGATCGGTTCCGTCAAAGGCTGATTGAAAACCGGCCTATCGCATGGGGTATAATGATTCAACCATATACCGACTTACCGTAACATCATTGCAGGGGGAGGCAACCAACATGAAGTGGGGAACAACAAGGAAAGGCGCGATCGCTGCCGCATTGGCAACGACGCTCGTATTGGCAGGCTGCTCGGGCGGCGCGAAGGAAGAACCTTCGGCATCCGGCAACAACGGGGCGGCTGGAGGCAGCACGGAATTTAATCTTTGGCTGGGTTGGTCGGCTACGATCAATAACGACAGCTCCGTGCAGAAGCACTGGAAGGAAAAGGAGCCGGGAGTCGGCGTGACGCTGGAAGCGACGCAAGGCGACGCTGCGACAGCATTGAACCTGAAGCTCAACACGGGCGGCTTCAAGGACGCGGCGATCTTCAGCCGCAGCGAGACGGTGGAGAACGCGATGCTGCGCTCCAAGAAGATCCAGTCGCTGGAGCAATATTTCGACATGCCGGACAAATACCCGGGCCTCGCTTCGATTCCGAAGGAATATCTGGAGGAGATGAAGGACGCGGACGGCCACATCTGGTCCATCCCGACCTGGTTCGACCAGAACCCGGACAATCCGTGGCCGGGCTGGGCTTCGCAAACCTGGCTTGTGCGGACGGACGTGCTGGAGCAAGTCGGCATGAAGCTGGAGGATCTGTCTACGCTTGCAGGCGTGGAGCAGTATTTGGCCAAAGCGGCAACGGTGAAGGACGCGGCGGGCAAGCCGCTTAATCCGATGGGCTTCCTGATGGATCCGAGCGACACGATCGGCTGGAACGACGAAAACGCGGTTCTGAGCGCCTTCGGCGTGACGACGGGCAGCGCGGGCGGCGTCATTCCGGTCGAAGAGAAAAACGGCGAGTTCGTTCTGCTGTACGACGACCCTCAGTACAAAGCGGCTTACGAATGGCTGAACAAGATGTACCAAGCCGAGCTGATCGACCCCGAGGTCGTGACGGACAAGAAGGAGCGTTACAAGGAGAAAAACAAATCCGGACGCACCGCCTTGAACGTAGGCAGCTTCTTCAACGTCGACGCGACGCTGTGGGAGACGCTCGACGGACCGACGGAGCCGGGCTGGTTCTACCAAGTCGTGCCGTTCCCTAAAGTGGAAGGCGTAGAGAAGGTCGGCGCCAACCAAGTCGTGAACCCGTACCCGGGCTACGACGTTTACGTGAGCAAGGATTCCAAAAATCTAGAAGCGATTCTGAAATTTTTCGATTACGCTTTGCAGCCTAAAGCGGAGCAGCAGCAGGTCATCAACGAAGGTCCTGCAGGCGTGTTCTGGGACTGGGTAGACCAGCCGCTGGGCGAATGGAAATACATCGACGAGGCGTACAAAGCGGAGCGCAATAGCGGCGACGTGGCGCGCAAATCGTCGGTAACGCCTGAAATATATATGGCTTCGTCTTATAACAACGACTGGTATCCGTGGTGGAACTACGGTGAGGCGGACAAAGCCGGCGCGAAACGAACGTCGGAGTTCACGGCCGAGGTCGGCGCGATGGGCGGGGTGCGCGGCGCGCAGCCGTATGATATGGTTAAAGCAGTGCCGGGCGGTCTATGGGAGAAATACGGACCGGAGCTCGAGATCGTGCGCAAGGAGTACAGAGCCAAGCTGATTATGGCGAAGGACGCCGCGGCGTTCGAGACGGCTTGGAACCAGTTCCGGGACGCGCTGGAGAAACGCGCGCACTGGAGCGAGCTGAAGGAAGAATGGCAAACATCGTATGACGCGATGATCAAGTAAGCAATAGTGGAAGGCAGGAGCAATCCCGTAACGGGGGTTGCTCCGTTTGCCTTTCATCTTAATCGGAACGGCCGGGAGTGGTGGACGGATGGTGCTGCGGTTTATCGAACGAAACGTGATACGCGTGACGCGAGGCCTGAGCCTGCGCGGGAAGATCTTGCTTCTGTACGGATTGATCGTGTTTGTGCCTACGGTCATTCTCGGTATAGCGGCAGGTTACTTCACGTTGCAGAGCGTGCGGGACAATTATATGGTCACGATTAAGGAAGCGGTCCGCCAGACCTCGCAAAATATCGATTTCCGCAAGCAAGCCTACGATCTCTTGGCCGTGCGTACGGCAACCGACGGAGAGCTGTCGACAAGGCTGTCGCGGGAGCACGCGGACATGTCCGATCAGCTGCAGACGCTGGAATACGTCGATCGTTCGTTCTTGTCCACCAGCAAGCTGTTGCCCGGCATCGAGCTGTTCCGGATCTACCATACGAACGAAACGCTAGTGCAGGATGGCCGGCTGCTATGGAAGCCGGAAAACCGATTCTTCGCCGGCCAGTCCGAGACGGATTGGTATAACGAGACGCTGGAATCGGGGGAGTCGCTGCGCTGGATCAACGTACCCGGCGAACCCGACCTGCTGATGGTGTCGCATAAGGTGTTTAGCGGAAGCGGCTCTACGATAGGCGCGACCTATATGCTGCTCGACTATGGCGCGGTATTCGGAGATTTGTTCGATAATCCGTTTAACGGCGCGGGCGATATCTACATCATGGATCATAACAAACGCATCGTGGCCTCATCTAGAGAAGACCGGCTGGGATCGATCGCCCACGTGCCGGAGCTGGAGCAGCTTGAAGACGGCGCTACGGTCTCGGAAGGCGTCATTCTGGACGACAAACAAATCATCGTGGAGACGCTTGATTCCGGCTGGAGCGTAGCCGTCGTGCTGCATATGGATCAACTTGAGCGTCAATCCAAAGGGATCGTGTACGGCATCGTTGCCGGCATCGCGTTTTTCCTTTTGCTGTCCACGTTCATGGTGCTCACCGTGCTGAAGAACATCGTCTGGCGGATCCGCAAGCTGGGCAGCCGGATGAACGACATAGCCGCAGGAGAATTTGATGTAACCGTTACCAGCCGGGATAAGGACGAGCTGGGCGAGCTGGAAATTCTGTTCAATTCCATGACGGGCAAGCTAGGCACTCTGGTCGACGATATTACCCATTCGCGGCTCAAGGAGCGGGAGCATTCGTTCCGGGCGCTGCAGGCGCAGATCAACCCGCATTTTATCTATAACTCGCTTAGCTTGATCAGATGGCGGGCCATGGATCAAGGCGACCGGACGCAGATCCGGGCGATAGACGCGCTTACGACGTTCTACAGGCTCGCGCTGGACAACCGTGTAAACGTGACCCGGGTCGAGACGGAGCTGCAGCACGTGGAATCGTATCTGGACATCCAGGAGCTTCGTTACCCGGACCAAGTCATGATCGAGTGGGACATCGACCCGGAAGCCCGACCTTATTATACGATCAAAATGCTGCTCCAGCCGATCGTGGAAAACTGCTACGTGCACGGCGCCATCATGCAGAAGGAAGGCGCGTTTATCCGAATCTCGGCCCGGCTCGAGGACGACCGTGTCGGCTTCGACATTCAGGATTACGGAGCTGGCATGTCCGAGGAGACGCTGGAGTCGCTGCGGGAGGGCAAACGGACGG
>JAQSXN010000285.1 GCA_029256665.1 Paenibacillus sp. | reverse complement strand
AAGCTTCTACGATGTAGATGTTTATCCGAAGAGAGCGACCGCAGGCATGGTTGTTTTTGTCGACGAATGGAAGTTATGCCTCGGCAAAATTACGCGCCGCGCCGCCAAGAACGGCGGCAGCCGTTACGCCTTGTGGTGCGCAAAGGTTTCTCAATACTACAAATTCAGGCACAAAAGAGGTGAAACTGATGAAACCAGCAGGTGTGGTAAGAAAAGTGGATCAACTTGGTCGCATCGTGCTTCCGAAGTCGCTGCGCAAGCGGTATTTGATGAATGAAGGCGATCCTGTCGAGATTTTCGTCCAAGGCGATCACATAATTCTTGAACGTTACCGGCCTAAATGCGTGTTCTGCGGTTCGATGAACGAGGTCCAGGAATTTAAGGAAAGATACGTATGCGGAGAATGCATGGGAGAGTTGGGCTTTCTCAAGCGTTAGCTGACCCGGTAACTTGCCTGCGTCATCGCCGGCAAAGACCGTCAAACGACATGAAGCTTCTGCGCCAAGCCCCGGCTTGGTTCAGAAGCTTCATTCGTACTTGCTGAAGTGGAAACCAATAATTACAGCCCGCTAGTTTTGTCGTCGTTGTAAGAGCTCGTCAAGATAGCGACTATAAACAACACGAACACGGTTATTACGATCCAAAAGTTCAATCCCAGCATTCTATCGACACCTCCAATTGGCTATAGATATTATACCCAAGTGCGGGGAAAAAGAAAACTTTAAAAGTTGTGAACACATTGTTAACATAGAGGATATGAGTAATGTAATGTAGAATTTTATCGCAAGATGCCGGAGAGGAGCAAAACCAATGGAATACCGTTTTTCGACAAATGTCGCGAACCTCAAATCATCCGCCGTTCGAGACATTTTAAAGCTTACGCAAGGACAAGATATGATATCGTTCGCCGGCGGCTTGCCCGCTGAGGAGTTGTTCCCGGTGCAGGCGGTGCGCGAAGCTGCCGATCGCGTGTTCCAGGCAGGAGCCGGCGCGCTTCAATACGGACTAACGGAAGGCTATCTTCCGCTTCGCGAACAGCTATGCGAAAGAATGGCCGTCAAAGGGATGTCGGCAACGCCGGACGAAATGATTCTGACGACGGGCTCGCAACAAGCAATCGATCTCCTGATCGGCGTGTTAACGGAGCCGGGCGATATTGTATTGGTGGAGAAGCCCACTTATTTGGCCAGCCTTCAAGTATTTGCGTTGCATGGGCTTAAGGTTGTCGCGGCGGATTCCGACGATGACGGCATCCTCCCCGAAGCCGCGGAACAGCTGATCAAGCAGTACGGACCAAAGTTATTGTACGCCGTTCCGACTTTCGGCAATCCTACCGGTCGCGTATGGAGCGAGGAACGCCGTCTAGCGATGCTTGCATTATGCAAGAAGTATGGCATGCTGGTCATCGAAGACGATCCGTACGGGGATATCAAGTTCAAATCGGATGAACATTATCCGACGCTGTTCTCGCTTGCCGGAAAAGCCGACAACAACCCGGTCATCTACACAAGCACGTTCTCCAAGACGGTGGCTCCGGCTCTTCGGACGGGATGGGCGATCGGGGACAGCCGAGTCATCCGCATGATGGCTAAAGCAAAGCAAGCAGCCGATTTGCACTCCAGCACGATGGACCAGCAGATACTGAGCCAGCTGCTTAACGGATTCGATTTGGATGCGCACATTGCGGTTATCTCCAAGGAATACGGCAGCCGGATGCTGGAGATGCACGATCTCTTGAGGCAGGGCGGTTTGACGGATTTGAAATGGGTGCAGCCGAAGGGCGGCATGTTCCTATGGGTCGAGCTTCCGGAAGGGTTGGACGCGGAGGCGCTGCTGAGATGCGCGGTAGGAAAAGGAGTGGCGTTCGTGCCGGGCGTATCCTTCTATGCCGATGAGCCCAAGCGCAATACGGCTCGACTCAACTTTACGCATAACAAGGGAGCCCGGACGATTCAAGGGGTTGAGCGGTTGATCGAGGCCATCGGCGAATTCACCGTTCGAAGCTAGACTCGGAGATCCATCGCGTCAGGACGTCTTCGTACTTCGCGAGGGAGTCTACGCCTTGAGGCTCAAGGACGTACTTGCCGCGCTCCAGCCTGCGGAACCAGCCGTAGTGATTCTCGCGCATAAGCTGTCCGCTTCGGCTAAAGCCTGTAGCAGCGGCAACGTCCTTGGGCGCGGAGGGGCCTCTCTCCCGAAGCACGTAGGCGCAGCGCAGCGCCTTCTCCCGATAAGCGGTTACCAGCTTGCGGCCAGTGGAGCCGCCGACGTTGTAGTCGCCGCTGCGCTCCCTGAATTCCATGAGAAGACGATCGCGTTTCCGATGTTTCGCGCCGCGAATGGGCGGATCGCCGGGTTCGCACAGCATCTCGATGACCGGGGCTTTCGTCTTGAAGACAGTGACGGTCATCAGACCGAGACCCAGCATCCGGCACAGCTCCGTCAAATCCCCGAAGCGTTGATTGACGGCGCCGCTTTTTTTGCGATTGCGTTCCACGGCAAGCACGACATCCGCATGCAGACGAAGACGTTCAATGCCTTGCAGCAGCAAGGCGAGATTGAACGTTTTTTTCATTTCGACAATGACGGTCTCGTTCCGTTCCGGATGAACGGCCACCAAATCGCAGTGGAGCACCTCGCTTTTGACCGTGAAACCCCTCTCCTCGTAATAGCGCTTAATGGGGGAATAAAGTTCTTCTTCCTTATATACTGCCAATATTACCCAACTCCTTTTCGAACAGAACCTTGATTCCTAATCTCCTTATTATAACAGCCCCTTATGGGGGCCTGTCTATTTCGGTTTGCCTGCCGAATCCTGCTCGGGAAACTTCGAGCCCGGAGTCCGATAAATTTCGTCACGGCAAAATAGTGGTCAATTTCCGAGTGGAATAAGCATAGGTATTTAATACTTCACTAAAAGTTGGACTGCAGAGCGACAGGCTTACATGAATCCCGAGCGGAGAAGGAATAGCGGAGATTGGAAGCGATGGGAGGAGACACGGCATGGACATTTTCAAACGGATATCCGAGTACCAGGCGGAAGGCGAGAGGCTGGCATGGACAGGGAGCTTTAAAGAATACGTCGAACGACTCAGGCAGGATCCCTCCCCGGCAATGACCGCGCATGCGCGGGTGTACGAGATGATCGAATCGTATGGGGTCGAGGATGCAGGGGGACGTAAATCGTACAAATTTTTTGAACAAGAAATATTCGGTCTGGATCGCGCGGTGGAGAAGCTGGTGGAAGAGTACTTTCACTCGGCGGCGCGAAGACTGGACGTTCGTAAAAGGATTCTGTTATTGATGGGACCGGTCAGCGGCGGCAAGTCGACGATCGTCACGATGCTCAAGAAAGGTCTGGAGAAGTTCTCCCGCACGGAGCGCGGCGCGGTTTATGCCATTAAAGGGTGTCCGATGCACGAGGACCCGCTTCATCTCATTCCTCAGGAGCTAAGGAAAGAAATCGAGAAGGAGCTCGGCGTGCGAATCGAAGGCAATCTATGTCCTTCCTGCCAGATGAGACTTCAGACGGAGTACGGAGGACAGATCGAGAGCGTGCTGGTGGAACGCGTCTTTATATCGGAAGACAATCGGGTTGGCATCGGCACGTTTAGTCCGTCCGATCCCAAATCGCAGGATATTGCCGACTTGACGGGCAGCATCGACTTCTCCACGATTACGGAATTCGGCTCGGAGTCCGATCCGCGAGCCTACCGTTTCGACGGAGAACTCAACAAAGCGAACCGCGGGCTGATGGAGTTTCAGGAAATGCTCAAATGCGACGAGAAGTTCTTATGGAACTTGCTCTCGCTGACGCAGGAGGGCAACTTCAAAGCGGGCCGTTTCGCGCTTATCAGCGCCGACGAGCTCATCATCGCGCATACGAACGAATCGGAGTACAAGTCGTTTATCAGCAACAAGAAAAACGAAGCGCTGCAGTCCCGGATGATCGTCATGCCGATTCCGTACAATCTAAAGGTGTCCGAAGAGGAGAAAATCTACGACAAGCTGATTTCGCAAAGCGATATGAGGCATATCCACATTTCTCCTCATGCGCTGAAGTCTGCCGCGATCTTCTCGATTCTAACCCGCTTGAAGGAGACGAAAAAGCAGGGCATGGATCTCGTGAAGAAGATGCGCATGTACGACGGCCAGGAGGTCGAAGGGTTTAAGGATGCGGATCTGAAGGAAATGCAGAACGAATACGTAGAAGAAGGCATGTCGGGCATCGACCCTCGTTATGTCATCAACCGGATATCGAGTGCATTGATCAAGCAGGATATGCAGTGCATTAACGCGCTCGACGTGCTTCGCGCCTTAAAGGACGGTCTCGATCAGCATCCGTCTATCACGAAGGAAGAACGCGAGCGGTACTTAAACTTCATCTCGATCGCGCGCAAAGAATACGACGGGCTTGCCAAAAAGGAAATACAGAAGGCGTTCGTCTATTCCTTCGAGGAGTCCGCTCGCACCCTGTTCGAAAATTATCTCGACAATATCGAAGCTTATTGCAACTGGGCCAAGATCAAGGATCCGTTAACCGGCGAGGAGCTGGATCCCGATGAGCGCCTCATGCGTTCCATCGAAGAGCAGATCGGCGTGTCCGAAAACGCGAAGAAGGCATTCCGCGAGGAAATCTTGATCCGTATTTCCTCTTACTCCCGCAAAGGGAAAAAGTTCGACTTCACGAGCCACGAGCGGCTTCGCGAAGCGGTTGAGAAAAAGCTGTTCACGGACCTCAAGGACATCGTCAAAATAACGACGTCAACCAAAACGCCTGACGAGAACCAGCTCAAGCGGATCAACGAGGTGACGAAGCGGCTTATCGACGAGCATTTGTATTGCCCGGTGTGCGCGAATGAATTGCTTCGTTATGTCGGAAGCCTGCTGAACCGTTAAACGGCGCGAACAATAAGAAGGGAAGCGTCCTCCAGACCTAGCGCAAGCAGACCGAAATCGAAACCTTTACCTCCGCGCGGAGGTAAAGGTTTTAATTATTCATGAAAGGTTAACAGATGCGGTGAAACTCTCTCTCCGTCATGGCAAATTGCCGATATAATAGAAGATAATCGCTATTATATCAGAGGAGTCGAGTACGTCATGATCGAAGTAAACGCGGAACGACGCAAGCAATTGGATTATACGGGGATCGGCGAACGGGAGCTGCTGCTGCTGAAGGAATGCCGGCCAATCTTCGAGAAGGTCGTGAACGAGGTTGTAGACCGTTTCTACGATAGAATCGGAGCCGAGCCGGAGCTCGTCGCATTGATCGCGAGAGTGAGCGACGTGGACAGGCTGAAGGAAACGCAGCGAGGTTATTGGTTGTCGCTTGCGGACGGTCTGATCGACGACGCTTACATCGAGAACAGGATTCGGATCGGGGCGGTACACTCCAGGATCGGACTTACGACCGACTGGTATTTGGGCACTTACATGATCTATCTGGACATTGCCGCGGACGTGCTTAACCGGGCTTTGCCGGATCGGTGGCAATCGGTGGTGTTCGCGCTGTCCAAAATGTTTAATCTGGATTCCCAGTTCGTACTCGAAGCTTACAATAGGCATGAACAACGCCAAATCCAAGAGCTTGCAGATGGTCGCGCGACTATGCTGACCACGGTAACGGGAGCGGTTCAGGAGCTGGCCTCGCTGATGGCGGAGCTCGATGAAGGCGCGGGCCAAATCGCGGCCACGGCCATCTCGACTTCGCAATCCCAGGAAAAGGCGCATACGCTGCTCGAGGAATTGCGGACCGAGCTGGACGGCATCGGCGAGATGGGCGTGCTTATCCGCGGCTTGTCGGATCAGACGCATCTGCTC
>JAQSXN010000284.1 GCA_029256665.1 Paenibacillus sp. | reverse complement strand
GTGGATCAACAAGCAGGGCGTGACGCCCGACCATGTCGTGGAGCTGCCGGAATTCGCCTCGCTGCATCAGCCGCCGCTGGGGACCGAGCTTTCTAAAGGAAGCTACGGAGACGAGGTGAAGCTGCTGCAAGGCATGCTGAAGACTCTGGGCTACGCGCCGGTCGGACAGGACGGATTGTTTGACTCCGAAACGGAGGCCGCGCTGCGCAAATTCCAGACCGAGAAGGGACTAACGTCGAACGGCAAATTCGCGGACGCGACCAGCTACAAGCTGATCGAGCTGCTGCGCGAAAAACTGGTTAACGAGGACACCCAGAAACAGAAGGGCGTCGAGCTGTTGAAGCAGCTGCAATAGGCGGCCGGCAAGCGGTTAAGACATACGAATAAGCTGCAAAAAACAGGCAGAGACGCCCCTTGTTAACCGGGGGAGTCCTGCCTGTTCATCGTTATTGCCTATTCGTACGATTAATCTCCAAGCTCAGCCTCTAGGCGTCAATTCCACCTTCACGTCGTCCAAATACCAGGTGGTCAGACCCTCGTAGCCGGAGTCGCTGCCGATGATGACGTAAAGCTCGCCCTTCTCGTTCGACTTCAGCGTGGCTTGATGTTTCATGGACTTGGCTTGGAAGCCGTCGACGGAGTCGTCCGGCGAGGCCATGTTTCCGACGACCTTGAGGTCGGCTCCGTCCGTCGACTGATTGCCTTTATCCGCGTTCAGGATAAAGAACGGATCTTCGCCTTGAACGTGATCCAGCCTGATCGCGGCCGGCTTCGTCGCGACGAAGCCGGCTTTGATGTACACCGACTCGCCCGGCGCGCCGCCGACTCCGATCATGCCGCCGGCCTGATCCGTATAAAGCTTGAACGCGACGGAGGCGTCGTATGTCGCGTTCGGCTTCAATCCTCCGATCTTTTTGGCCGTGAACATAAAGAGATCGTCGCTTCTGTTCATGCCGACCATCTTCAGCCCGTAGTTCGTTTTATTGTCCTTCAGATCAATCAGCTCGCGCTTGAACGAGAGATTGTAGATGTCGGGGTTGTAGTCTACCGGCAAATCGGCGAAGTCGCCGTACCAGCCGTTCTGGCTCGCGTTGAAGTTATAGTTGTACGCAATGGTTTCGTCATGGGGCTTTGCCTGAATGATGACCTTGCGGGACGCGTTTTCCCAAGTGGTGTTCGCGTCCAGCAGATCGGCAACGCTCTTGGCCGGGATAAAAGCCTGTCCTTCCTTGATGACGACCTTGGCCGGAAGCTTGACGTTCTTCACGGTTGTTCCCGATACCGTATCTTTGCCGACCGTCAGCGTGACCGACAGACCGGCTCTGTCCAGCCGAATCGTGCGATCGGCATCGTTCCAGGTTAACTTGGCGTCGAGTCCCTCCGAGAATGCGCGCGCGGGAACCATCGCTACGCCTTGCTCGATATATGGCGCGTGTTTGAGCGCGATCGTGCCGTCGTTGTCGACGGCGCTTAGACTTCCGATTTGAAATTGCACGGACGGCAACGAGTTGCCGGCGCCGAATGCCAACGCCGAATGCAACGAAGTCGTCATCGCGAGGGCGGCGATCATCGCCACCGCTTTTTTGCTCTTGTTTGTCATTTTGTGCTGCACCTGCCTTATCCGGTTTGTATGTTTTGCTTTCGCGTACTCATAAACGGAGGCAGGAAACGAAAGGTTGCTACATGAAATCGAAAAAGTAACGAATAACATGAAAAAAAACGGGCGAAGCGTAGGTCAGGCTGTCGATTCGGCTCAAAAAACTTTTTTTTGAAAATTCGAATTTATCGTCGTCGCCAAGCAATAAATCCCGCTTCAAAACGGATACGGTCAAGCTGCCGAAGAAGCCGCTCAGGCTGATCAGCATGCCGGACAATACGCCGAACAGCGTGTCCAGCGGCGTCAAGTAGGGATAGATCAGCCACGACGCAACCGTGGTGACCGCAAACCCGCACGCGAACCCCTCCCAGGTGACGTAGGGATTGGCGGTCGGAATCACCTTGCGTTTCCCGGCGTAGATGGACACCAAATAATGCACGACGTCGTTGAGCTGCGTCAGCAGCACCAGGAATAGGACGAGGCCCGCGCCGTACTCCGGCGTCGCGAATTGAAAGTAACCGAGATGGCTAAGCCCGAACACCATGAGCATGAGTCCCCACTGCGTCGAGCTAACGCTGCGGAGGAAGCCCGCGGTCCCTTTGTTAATGAGCCGTGGCATGGGAAGAAGCAAAAACACGTAGACGGGGATAAAAACGATAAACATCCCGTACCACTCGATATAAATCCAATAGAATTGGACGGGTATGGACAGATAGGCCCAAAGAAACAATCTCCGGTCGGCTTTTCTCGTCTTGATCATCGCGAAATATTCTTTTATCGAGAAAAACGAAAGCGCCATGAGCGACAGAAGGGAGACGACGGGATTTACGATGGTGGCGAGGCAAAAGACGATAAACATGCCCCACCACGTTTTTATCCGGATTCCGATCACCTCGTGTTTCCTGCGGGACAGCATCCGATCGGCCAACAAATAAATCAAATGCACGATCAATAAACCCGCGAATACGACGATCAGCGCCGCGATATGGTCGTTCATGGAATCACCAGCTTGCCTTAGGATGGATTACTAATAGTTCATGTTCAAAAAGTTCGGTTATCAGTACCGAGAAGATGGAAGGCAGCTAGAAGATGAGGAGCGGAGCGTAGCAGAGCTACGTGAGCACCGGAAGATTCGGCTGCATTCCATATTCGATGTCGAATTTGCCTCTAGGAATACTTCGTAATGGTAAGCGGATTTTTTGAACAACCCTTAAAAAGTACCACTATGTTATTATGGAGGAACAGCCACTATTTGATAAGGGGGAATTCGCAAAAAAATGCAACGCGACGTATCGGTTTATATCTTGCTCACGAATACCGGAACGCTGTTCACGAAGATGATCCAAACCTACACGAAAGCGCCGTACAACCATGCTTCCATTTCGTTCGACAGGGAATTGTCGGAGCTGTACAGCTTCGGCAGGAAACATCCCGGCAACCCGTTCGACGGAGGTTTCGTCAAGGAAGACATCAAGACAGGCACGTTCTGCAAATATCCCGGCACGACCTGCGTTCTCTACGAGCTTGCCATTACGCGGCGCGAGGAGGAAAAGATGAAGCGGGTGCTCCGATTCTTTATCCGCAAGAAGGGCAAATTTCTGTACAATCTGCTCGGCGTCATCGGCGTCGCCCTCAAGGAACCGGTGGAGTTCAGCAATTCGTATTTCTGCTCGCAGTTCGTCGCGGAGGTATTATCCCGCTCGGGGATCAAGCTATGGAACAAGCTGCCCGCGCTTGTGACGCCCGACGACTTCCGCCGCAACGATCGGCTGGTCCTCGTCTACGAAGGCAAGCTGAGCGATTACGAGCCTCGATCCGATAGCCATCCGACTTGACAAATCA
This sequence comes from Paenibacillus sp., assembly GCA_029256665.1. Taxonomy (GTDB): domain Bacteria; phylum Bacillota; class Bacilli; order Paenibacillales; family Paenibacillaceae; genus Pristimantibacillus. Next base: position 2,405 of record JAQSXN010000284.1, on the reverse strand, counting down.
TATCGAATGTTTTAAATTTAGAATGAACATTCGGTCTACTACTGGCCAGGAGGACACCATATGTTTGAGTCTTACAACAAAGCGCAGCAGGCCGTCTTGCGGACGACGCTGAATATGATCATCAAGAAGGAACTGCAAGCGACCTCCATGGCGCTGATCGCCAAGGAGTCGGGCGTTTCCACGGGCAACATCTACCATTATTTCAAGAGCAAAGAAGAGATCGTCAACGAGCTGTATAACGCGATCGTCAGCTACAACGGGAGCTTCGTGCTGCAAGGCTTATCCCGGCCCGGGACGGTTCGGGACCGTTTCTTCGGCGGGTGGGAGAAGGTTGTCGAACTGAGCAGGCTGCATCCCGAAGGCTTTCAGTTCATCGAACAATATTCGTTCTCGCCTTACATCCGGGAGGACGTGAAGTTGAAGGCGTATAACGGCGGCTGGTGCGCGCCGATGAACGCCCTGTATCAAGACGCGATGACGCAGCGAATCATGAAACCGTCGGATGCCAAGCTGACCGTGCAGATGCATTACGGCGCGCTCGTGTATATGATCAAAGGCCATTTGTCCGGCTATTACGAGCTCACGGACGAGGGGATTCACGGAGCCATCCTCAACTGCTGGAGGTCGGTGTCGAATGAATAACGGCGAGGCGCAAGAATGGCCGGCTTAGACTAAAGTCGGCCATTCACTTTACCCATCATAGAATGAACATTCGATCTATAAAAGGAGGATTCTAAAATGACGAAATCGATCTTTATTACGGGAACCAGCACGGGGCTTGGCAAAAAAACGGCGATCCACTTCGCGCGGCTGGGATGGAACGTGGCCGCGACGATGCGGACGCCGGAGAACGAAACGGAATTATCGGCGTTCGATAACGTGCGCATCATCAAACAAGACGTTACGAACGTCGAAAGGACGAAAGCCGCAGCCGCGGAAGCCATTCAGGCTTTCGGCACGATCGACGTCGTCGTCAATAACGCGGGAATGGGCTCTTACGGGGCGCTGGAATTGGCAACGGAGGAGACGATCGATTGGCAATTCGCGGTTAACGTGCGCGGGCCCATTAACGTCATTCGGGCGTTTCTCCCGCATTTCCGCGCGAACGGAGGGGGCAAGTTCATTAACATTAGCTCCTTCATGGGCGTTACGACGGCAGTTCCGCTCGGCTCGTTATACAATATGTCCAAGTTTGCGCTGGAAGGTTTGACCGAAGGGCTGTATTACGAGCTGAAGCCGCTCGGCATCGATCTTCACCTCATCGAACAAGGCGGATCGTCCGGAAACAACTTCCAGAACAATATCATTTGGAATACCGGCGAAGAAATAACGGCTTACGATGATTTGACGAACAAGGTAAGAAACCGTATGAAATCGTCCGAATCGTCCGGATTGGACGATCCGCAAACCATCGTGGACGCCATCGCGGCCGTCGCAACGGGAGAAAGCGGCAAGTTCCGTACTCCGGTCGGGGATGCCGCGCATAACCTCGTCGCTATGCGCGCCTCGATGCCGATCGAGCAATATCTGGAGGCTATCGCCGAAACTTATCGGTAATGCGTTTGGAGGTGATTTGAAGGAGCACGGAATAAGGGTTGTCGCTTGACAACGGGAATGATAATTACTATCATCATAATGAGAGAAGTTATCATAGGTTGTTTATTTGGCGACTCGGGGTGGAACATGAAGAAGGTCAAATATTGCAAGCGCAACTTGAAGCTCGGCTCCAAGTCGGTCTATAAGGCAATGAAGGAGAAGTATCCCGAGATCAAGGGAAAGAAAAGCGATTGCCTGGGCAACTGCAAGACATGCAAGCTGGAATGTTTTGTCGTCGTCAAGTCGAAGGCCGTCAGCGCTCCAACGCCGGATCAATTGTATAAGCGTTTGAAAAAAATGATTGGTTAACTATAAGGTTGGAAAATATAGGAGGGGACGGCCATTTGCCGCCTCTCATTTTTATGTTAGAATGAGTACAAACAAGAAGGCGAGGTGCGCATTATTTATGAAAGATTCTTTGGCACAAGCACTTAACGAACAAATGAACTTCGAGTTCTATTCCGCTCATGTGTATTTGGCGATGGCGGCTTATTGCTCGGGGGACAGCCTCGACGGCTTCGCCAATTTCTTCATCGTGCAAGCGGAAGAAGAACGGTTCCACGCGATGAAGATATATAAGTTCTTGAACGATCGCGGACGCCGCGCGACGCTGGACGCGCTGCCGGAGCCGAACAACGACTACGAATCCATCCTGCACGCCTTCGAGCAAGGCTACAAACACGAGCAGCAGAACACGGAACGATTCTATAAGTTGTCCGACCTCGCGATGAACGACCGGGAGCATGCGACGATCAACTTCCTGAAGTGGTTCATCGACGAACAAGTCGAAGAAGAAGCGCTGTTCGACA
>JAQSXN010000283.1 GCA_029256665.1 Paenibacillus sp. | reverse complement strand
CTTTTTTTGTTCCTCGGAATCCGCTGCGATTCAAGAGGGCTCCGGGGCTAGAAGTCCGCTCCGCGCGCGATATTCGCTGGGGCTGACGTCGTAACGCGACCGGAACGCGCGGCTGAAGTACGGATAACTGCGGAAGCCGGAAGCCTCGGCGATGTCCTCCAAATTCATGTCGCTATGCAGGAGCCTCTCGGAAGCCAGGGATAGCCGGATATCCACGACATACCGCATGGGCGGCTGGCCGAAGGTCTGCTTGAACAAGTGGGAGGCGGTCGATACGCTGATGCCGAAACGGGCGGCCACTACGTCGAGCTTAAGCGGTTCGGTCGCGTGTTTCTCCAAATAACGTTTCATCTGGTACGGGATGTACCGTTCGGGTCTTGAAGAAGACGCCGCCTTAAGCGCGTGTTGATCGATAGAGAGACAGAGCACTTTGACCAAGGCATCGATCATCTCCGAATTGTCCTCGTGAAGATTGCGTTTCTCGTAGATCAGCTTCCTCCATAACGCAATCAATTCGTCGGTTTTGTCCAACCGGACGATACCGGGTATGGCGCTGCGCCTCGCCCAGCCTTCCATCCATTCTCCGCCGCAAGACAGATAGTAGTCGACGCTGTCTATGGGCAGCGCTTCGCCGTCCTGCTCGGCAGGCTCCGCGTCGATATCCAGCCGGTATTCCTCGCCGGGTCTGCGCAGCATGAAATCGCCTGGCTCCACCAGATGCGATACGCCGTTCAAGGTAATCCGGCATCGTCCGGCCGCTTGCAAGCGGATCAGCACCCGGCTGTCGGCGCTGTCTTGCTTCATGTAGCTATGGAACGGAACGACGTGGCGGGAGTAGCCGACGGAATAGGGAATGGTCCAAGGATGCAGGGACAAAAGGCGGCACCGTCCTTTCTTTCGTTGAAGCGGTTTATTGCTTCTATCGTAACAGTTGCAGGATAAGTCAACAAGCGGAGAATCGGATATTCACTTCTTTATCCCTTCTCATTATACTGGGGATAATTGTGGGCAGAAGGAGAGGAAGAGAATGAAGGAGAAGATAGCGGTTCAGCTGTACACGCTGCGCGACGAGTGCGCGGCGGACTTCCCGGGCGTGCTTCGCCAAATAAGTCAAATGGGATATGCCGGGGTGCAATTTGCCGGTTTTCACGGCCACGATCCGAAAGCGCTTAAGTCGATTCTGGACGAAACGGGCTTAGCGGCAGCGGGCTTGCACGTGGGACTTCAAGAGATGTTGGAGCAGTCGGAGGAGGTTGCGGCCGCGGCGGAGACGCTTGGCACGATCGACATTATTTGCCCCGGCATTCCGAAGGAGATTCAGAATGAAGCAGGTTACCGCCAGCTGAAGATCGATCTGAACGAGCTGGCGTCGCGTTGGAGTGAACGGGGGCTGCGGGTCAGCTACCACAACCACGCGTTCGAGTTCGAGACGGCGCTGGACGGCAAGGACGCCCTGTCTTTCCTGCTCGAGCCCGCGGCGGACAACGGCATTCTGGCGGAGCTCGACGTATATTGGCTGCGAAAGGCGGGACATGATCCCGTTGCGTTCTTCGGGCCTTACGCGGGCCGGATGCCAATCGTGCACATGAAGGACATGACGGGCGACGAGGAGGGCGCTTTTGCCCCGATCGGAACGGGCGTCATCGATTTCGACTCCATTATCGAATGGGGAGAAGCAAGCGGCGTCGAGTGGTACGTCGTGGAGCAGGACTCCTGCAAGACGGATCCCATGGAATGCGTAAGAACAAGCTATGGCAACTTGTTAGGCATGCTGGAGAAACGCGCCGCGAAAATATCATAATATCCGATGAGGAGGAACAAAGAATGAGCGCAAAGATTAAAGTAGGGGTAATCGGTGCCGGGGGTATTTTCCAAATGGCGCATATGGAAGCGTGGCTGGAGCATCCGGAAGCGGAAGTCGTGGCCGTATGCGACGTGCGCGAGGATAGGGCGCGCGAAATAGCCGGGAAGCTTGGCGTAAGCCGCGTCTACACGGATTACAAAGAATTGCTTCGCGACGGCGACATCGACATGGTCGACATTTGTACGCCGAACCTGTACCACTCCGAGATCGCGATCGCCGCTCTCGAGGCGGGGTATAACGTCTTCTGCGAGAAGCCGGACGCGGTTAATCCGGACGAGGCTCAAAAAATGGCAGACGCGGCAGCCGCTTCGGGCAAGCTGCTCATGGTCATGCGCAACAACCGCTTTAATCCGAATTCGCAATTCCTGAAGCGCCTGGCCGACGAAGGCGGCATGGGCGAAATCTATACGGGCCGTTGCGGCTGGATTCGCAGAAGGGGCATTCCGGGCAAGGGCGGCTGGTTCACGACGAAGGAATTGTCGGGCGGCGGTCCGCTGATCGACCTAGGCGTGCACTTTATCGACTTGGCAACGTGGATCATGGGCAATCCGAAGCCGGTATCCGTTACGGGCGCCAAATATACGAAGTTCGCTACGGACGACATCGCCGATTCGGTACATAGCTCGTTCGGCGACCGCCAAGAGGACGGCACGTTCGACGTGGAGGACTTGGCGACGGGCTTTATCCGCTTCGATAACGGGGCTACCCTGCAGATCGAATTCAGCTGGGCTTCCAACATCGGAGAGGAAATGAACTTCGTCGAGCTGCGCGGCACGAAGGCCGGCGCAAGTCTGCGCAACGGAGCGCTGAGCATCTATTCGGAGGCGGCGGGTCAGTTAACCGACACGGTGCCGGTGATTAAAGGCGCGGAGAAAGTGAAGCAGCATACCGAGAATATCAAACATTACGTCGACGTGCTGCAAGGCCGGGCGAAGCCGACCATTACGCCGGATCAAGGCGTGGATATGATCAAAATTTTGTCCGCGATCTACGAGTCCGCGGAAACGGGCAAGGAAGTACGTTTGTAGTTCGGAAATAAAAGCCGCGATTACTATAAGGCCGCCTGGGAGCTCGGTTTCCCCTGGCGGCTATTTTCAACTAAACCCACATCTACCGAGTATTAAGCCCAGGGGCAAACGAAGCGAAAAACCTCTCCCTATCATCGTCGGCACGACCGACGATTGACGGGGAGAGGTTTTTGTCTGCGTGGCGATGATAGGCGAGTCGAGATTTCCGAGCTGCTTTACGCCGAGAACGCCTTTACCGATGCTTTCACGAGCGAGATGAACTTCGGACGCGTTTCGTTCGCGACCTTCACGACTTGCTCGTGCGTCAGCGGCTCCAGCTCGTCGCCGATCGCCATGTCGGTAATGCAGGTAATGCCGACGGCTTTCATGCCGCAGTAGTTCGCGGCCGTCACTTCCGGCACGGTGGACATGCCGACGGCGTCGGCGCCCCAGTTCGCCATCATGGTCAGCTCGGCCGGCGTGCAGTATGTAGGACCGGAGATGCCGACGTAGACGCCCTTCTGCAGCTTGACGCCAAGCGCCTCGGCCTGGGCCGCGACAATGGCGCGCAGCTCCCTGTTGTACGCCTGCGACATGTCCGGGAAGCGCGGGCCTAGCTCGGCTACGTTTTCGCCGATGAGCGGGTTGCTGCCCGTATTGTTGATATGGTCGGTGATGAGCATGAGGTCGCCGGCCGCGAAAGCGCGGTTCATGCCTCCCGCGGCATTGGTGACGAGCAGCGTCTCAATGCCGAGCGCCTTCATGACGTAGACGGGGAACGCGACTTCCTTCATGGAGTATCCTTCGTAGTAGTGGAAGCGGCCCTTCATGACGAGGACCTTCTTGCCTTCCAAATCGCCGACGACGAGCTCTCCGGAGTGGCCTTCCACAGTGGACACCGGGAAGTACGGACTGTCGCCGTACGGGATGACGACGGCATTGTCCACTTCGTCGGCCATGACGCCGAGTCCGGAGCCCAGGATCAGACCGATCTGGGGTTTGCGGTCAAGCTTGCTTTCGATATAGGCGGCTGCTTCTTTTATTTTGGCCATTACGTTTTCCATGGTTCTAACATCTCCCTTGCTTCGCTTGTGGGCGGGGCCGTTCGGCATAGCGCCGAACCACTCCAATAATAGCCTATCGGACCGGGCAAAGTAAACCGGGCGGAAATGCGTGGCGGAGGCCAAGTTGTTGTTTCCGCCAAAGCTTCGTATAATGGGTACGTGAAGCAACCTTTACACAATTGGAGGACCATGAACATGACAAGCGAGAATAAACTTTCATCCGGCCAAGTGGCGGCGATGATCGATCATACGATACTGAAAGCGGATGCGACGAAAAGCGAAATCGAGACGATCTGCGCGGAAGCGCGGGAGTACAAATTCGCGACGGTATGCGTGAACGCGGGCTGGGTGCCGCTTGCAGCGGGGCTTCTCGAAGGCAGCGGAGTGGGCGTGACGACGGTCGTCGGCTTCCCGCTCGGCGCGACGAGCACGGCCTCGAAGTCGTTCGAAGCCAAGCAGGCGATCGAAGACGGCGCGACGGAAGTCGATATGGTGCTCAATATCGGCTTGCTGAAGTCCGGCGACGCGGAAAGCGTCCTGCGCGATATCGAAGGCGTTGTAGCCGCCTGCAAAGGAAAAGCGCCGCTCAAGGTGATCCTGGAGACGGGTCTGCTGACGGACGATGAGAAAGTCGCGGCATGCGAGTTATGCGTCAAAGCCGGCGCCGACTTCGTCAAGACGTCGACGGGCTTCGGCAAAGGCGGAGCGACGCAGGAAGACATCGCGCTTATGCGCAAGACGGTCGGCCCGGACATCGGCGTCAAGGCGTCCGGCGGTGTGCGCGACCTGGAGACGGCGCTCGCGATGATCGCGTCCGGCGCCACGCGCATCGGCGCAAGCGCAAGCGTGGCCATCGTCTCAGGCGGCAAGGGCGAGGGATACTGAATCGCCTCGCGGTCTGATTTTTCGTACAGAATAGGGTGCTCAACAACAACAAGCCTCCATTCCCATGATGCATGGGACGGAGGCTTGTTTGTTTAGAAGCGGAAGCGGGATTGCCTTGCGTTAACGCTCGACGCCTATCGTCATATTGGCCTCCAGCGTCTCGCCCGCCTGCAGCAAGACAAGTTCCTCGCCTCGGTTCAATTCGAGCGGCTGGGCCATCCAAGGCTCCACGCATACGAACGGCCGATCCTTGAGCGTCCAGATGACGACGTACTTGAAGATCGGATCGTAAGTCAGGCGCACCCGGCTGCCGCGGCCGTTAGGGAAGGAGATGTCGCTGCGATTGGCGTCCAGAAGGCAAAACGATTCCTTCATGGGCTCCAGGTCGACGGAGCCGGCATACGGCTTGATCAGGTCGTCGTTGTAATCGATGTATCGGGTCGCATCGGTATCGTAGGCGATATCTTTGCTTCCTTGGACGGCGAAGTAAGGGTGGAAGCCGGCATAAAAAGGCATAGGACCGTTCTGGCCTACGTTGCGGTATTGCTGGCGCGTGTGCAGCTCGCCGTCAACAAGCGCATAGGTAAAGACGAGCTCGAAGTCGAAAGGGTATGCGGAAAGCGTCGTTTCGTTCGCGCGCAAGCGCAACGTGACCGAGGCTTCTCCGTCCATGGAGGTGCCGACGACTTCCCAGGCCGAGTTGCGTGCCACGCCGTGCTGACCCATGTTGTATTCGCGCCCGTCCCATTCGTATGTAGAATTTTTAAGCGGGCCGCAGATCGGGAAGAGCACCGGATTGCCGCCGCGAATGTTGGCCGCCTTATCGTCGAGCGTCGGTTTGTCTAGATAAAATAGCTCCTCGCCGCGCAGCTGGCAGCCGATCACGATTCCGCCCCGCTCGGGACATACGAGCACGCGGGAATCCGTTCCGGCTTCCGCAAGCACGTATATTTCAAATGTATCCGTATAGGATGAAACAGTAAATTGTTGCGTCATAGTCGATAACCTCCACCATCATCTTGTATT
>JAQSXN010000282.1 GCA_029256665.1 Paenibacillus sp. | reverse complement strand
TGCTAATGCCTTTATGCGACACGGTGATTTTGGCCGTGCCGACGCCTTTCGGCGATACCTTGCCCTGTTGCGATACGATAGCGACGGAGACGTCCGACGATGTCCATTCGCCTTCGGATGTAATGTCTTTTTGGTTATTCGTGTTCGTTAACACTTCCGCCTTGATCTGTAGATCGCCGTCCTGGAGCTGCATGTGGAACTCCTTCTCCGGCGACAAACGAATGGATTGGTAAGGCGTGCGCACGACGACATTGATGGATGAAGACACGCCGAGGTGGGAGACGGTAATCGTCGTCTTGCCCGCGCCTACTGCGGTCACGATGCCTTTGTCGACCGTGGCGACCTTGGCGTTCGCGCTTGTCCACTTGGCATCCTTGGTGACGTCGAGAATATTGCCGGTCTTGGGAGTAGCCGACGCGCTTAAGGCAAAGTCGGGTGCGCCAACCTCCAGATCGAGCAGGTTGCCCTCCGGCTTGGGAGCGATCTCGATCGACTTGTAAGGCGAAGTAGCCGTAATTTTGACGGAGTCGGACTTGCCTTTGAACTTGGCCGTAATCGTGACCGTGCCGGCTCCGACAAGCGTGATCTTGCCGTTGTCGACCGTTGCCACGGACGAGCTGGACGTCGTCCATGTCGCATCGGACGTGATGTCCACGTTCTCGGCGTTGCCCTTCTTGCCGTCAAGCGTGAACTCGAGCGCTTCGCCGAGCTTGATGTCGGCGATCGTGGCCGGAGCCGCGGCGTCACCTTGCATCAAGGTAACTTCATCGTAGATGAAGTCGGATTTGGCCTTTATTGTTGCGCTGAATCCTTTATAAGTAGCGGTAATGGTCGCCGTTCCTTCGCCGACCCCCGTCAATACGCCTTTGTCTACTTTGACTAGGGAGCTGTTCGACGTTTTCCATGCTGCTTCGGCCGTCACGTCTTTCTTGGATGCGGAGCCCGAGATGGAAGCCAGAACCGTAACAGCCACCTTATCGTCCTCCACGAACATTTCGAGCGCGGAGAGCGAGGAGTTGTAATCGGCATCCTCGTATTCCAGCTCGATTCCGGTTACGGCATCCTCCGCCGCATGCGCGACTCCGCTAAGCGTTCCCAGCAATAGGGCGAGCGCAAGCGTGGCCGACAGCCACCTGCGGGCATCCTTGAACGACAAGCTCCAACTATTCTTCAAATTCACTACATCCCTGTCCTTTCTTTCGTGGATTAATCTTCCTCTTCTACTATTAACGGCATCTTGTGCGCGAAAGTGAACAACAAACGGACTTATGACGGCGTCAAGGTACATTAAATAAAGTTAAGCTTTTGTTATGATTTGCTTTCTATCATCTTAATGAATGTTCTGTATCGTGAAGACATGGTTTTATTGAACATGCAGTAAAAATAGAATTTCATTAGAAGAGTTATAGGAGGCAACATGCCATGACAACCCAGCTATTCGTACTCTACGGAGGCAAATCCGTCGAACATGAAGTATCGCTTCGGACGGCGAATACGGTTCTGAACGCCATCGATCGGCAAATCTACGATGTTTATCCGATATATATAACCCGCGAAGGAGCGTGGCGCTGCTCCGGTCTGCAAGACGTCCCGCCGTCCGGCATGGAGGAGCTTGCGCTGCCCGGTCGCCCGGACGAGGGAGAGGAGCTTCCGGCGGTAACGATCGGCAACGTGCTGCGGACGTACTTTTCGATCCCGGGCCGAAAAGTCGCTTTGCCGCTGCTGCACGGTTCCCATGGCGAAGACGGCACCGTGCAGGGCTTGCTGGAGCTGCTGGATATCCCCTATGTCGGCAACGGCGTGCTCGGAGCGGCGCTGACGCTGGACAAAGCCGTATCCAAGCGGCTTCTGGAGCAGGAGGGCATCCATCAAACCCGGCACATCTCCTTCGCTCTCGAGGAATGGCTCGAGCAGGGGCCAATGCTGCTCGAGCGGGCACAGCGGGAGCTGGGGTTGCCTTGTTACGTGAAGCCGGCCACGCTTGGCTCCAGCATCGGCATCAGCCGCTGCGAGGACAGATGGCAGCTGGAGGCGGGCATCGAGGAAGCGTTGCGCTACGATCGCAGGCTTGTCGTCGAGAAAGAAGTTCCGGGACGCGAGATTCAAGTTGCCGTGATGGGCAACGACCGGCCGATCGCTTCGCTGCCTGGAGAGTTTATTCATCGGCATGCCTTCTTCGACTTCGAATCGAAATATATGGACAAGGAGCTCGTGATGTCGATTCCCGCCGAGCTGCCGCCAGGGGTGACTACGCGAATTCGCGAGCTGGCGCTCCGGGCCTACCGGGCGCTGAACTGCTCGGGCCTCGCGAGAGTGGACTTTTTCTTGGACGCGTCGGACGAGCTCTATCTCAACGAAATCAACGCGCTGCCCGGCTTTACGGCCACCAGCATGTATCCGGTCATGTGGGAGCGCACGGACGGCACGACCTATGCGGAATTGATCGGCAAGCTGATCGATTACGCGTTCATGAAACACGCCGACAAGGGAACGATCCGGTATACGAGGTGAGACGATGTTTCGGGACACGGTAGCTCAGGTGGATCTAGGCATCATTAGAGACAATATCAGGAGAATAAAGGCTTCGTTGCCGTCCCGCGTCAAGCTGATGGCCGTCGTCAAGGCCGGCGGCTACGGCCACGGCGGCGCCGAGTCGGCCGCGATGGCCGAGCTTGCGGGGGCGGACATGCTTGCCGTCGCGTACCTGGACGAGGCGCTGGAGCTGCGGGCGAAGGGCAGCGCGCTGCCCATTCTCATCCTTACGCCGATTCACCCCGCGGAGGTTATGGTCGCGCTGGAGCACGAGCTGATGGTGACCGTAACGGGGGCCGAGTGGTTCAGGCAGATGGCGCCTTATCGGATCGCTGCCGGCTCGACCGCGCTAAAGGTGCACGTAAAGGTCGATACGGGACTCGGGCGAATCGGGCTGCGCACGCAAGCGGAATGGGACGAGCTCGTCCCGTGGCTCGCGTCGGCGGACGTGGAGTTTGACGGTTTTTATACCCACTTCGCGACGGCAGGCCGCGAAGATACGGGTTTTCTGGAACGCCAGTACACGGCTTTCCTGGAGATGAAGGCCTGGGTCAAGGCATCGGGCGTCGAAGCCCGGCATTATCATTGCGCGGGCAGCGCCGCGGCGTTGCGGTTCCCCGGACTGGCGATGGACATGGTGCGGATCGGGGCGGCGATGTTCGGCTTTTATCCCGAGAAGCTGGTGCATTCGGTAAAGCTGCGTCCCGCCATGAGACTGCGGAGCTGCCTGATCCATGTCAAACGTCTGCGCGCCGGCGAGTGTATCGGGTATGACAATTCCTACATCGCGGCAGAAGACGAGTGGATCGGCACGGTGCCGATCGGATACGCGGACGGATGGTCGCAGAGCCTGCGGCATTCGGTGATGCTGGTGGAGGGTCAAAGAGTCCCCGTGGTCGGCAAAATATGCATGGACCAGCTCATGGTCAAGCTGCCGGGCTTTTGCGTGCCGGGCACGGAAGTTGTGCTGGTAGGGGCTCAAGGGGATGAAACCATCACCTTCTCGGAGCTGGCCATGCTGCTCGGAAGCGTGCCTCAGGAATTGTCGACGGCACTAAGCGGTCGCGTGGAGCGGATCTATAGCGGAATGGAGGAGACGGGATATGAGAACGACATCGCGCGAGGATGCCTCGCAAGGGAACGCGTCTCGCAGTCGTGCGGCGATAACCAGACGGCTTAAGCAAGACGACATGTATCGGGGCCATCTCGTGCTCGTGAACGCCGATCATCCCGTGCGGGGAGACCATGCGCCGGACTTGGCGGCCGTAGCGGGGGGAGATTCGATTCATGTATTAGATGAAAGAATCGCTCTGGAGAGTTTATGCCTGAGACGGCTGGCGTCGCTCGTTGCCGATGCCGAGGCGCAGGATGATATCGTCGTTGTCAGCGGATATCGGAGCAAGCAAGAACAGACGGCCATCTACGAAGATTCGCTGCGGGAGAACGGCGAAGCCTATACGGCTAGTTATGTGGCGCTGCCGGGCAGAAGCGAGCATCAGACGGGCCTCGCCGTGGACGTAGGCGCGCGAGTGGAGGGCGAGCTCGACTTCATCGCGCCTTCTTTCCCCGACGAAGGCGGTTGTCTGGCTTTTAAGCGGCTTGCGGCTTCGCATGGCTTCGTACAGCGGTACAAGGAAGGCAAGGAGGCCGTCACGGGCATCGCTTGCGAGCCATGGCATTACCGCTATGTGGGCGCGCCTCACGCGGCGTGGATGGAAAGCTTGGACTTATGCCTCGAGGAATATATCGCGTATTTGAGGATGTTCTCGTTCGACGGGGAGAGGCTGGCATACGCCGAGGAAGGGTGGCGCGCGGAGATCTATTACGTGCCTGCGGAAGAGACGGGCGTTACGGCCGTAACGGTGCCGGCCTGCGATGCGTATACGTTGTCGGGCAATAACGTTGACGGCTTTATCGTCACCGTGTACGAGGGTGCGGGCTATGAGGGCTAACGCGGCGGGCGGGCGATACGGCGGCATCGACGCCGTCAAGCTCGTCGCCGCATTACTGGTGGTGGCGATTCATACGGGCCCGCTGCTGACTTACGGGGACTACCCCGACTTCCTGGTGACGGGTATTCTTGCCCGGCTCGCCGTGCCTTTGTTTTTTATGGCGTCGGGGTATCTCTTCTTTCGAAAGCTGAAGGGCCATGTTCGCAAGGATCGGCGGGCGCTGAGCAAATACGGCGTTCGTATCGCCGCCTTGTACGCCATCGCCATCATCATTTATTTGCCGCTGAACGTCTACAAGGGCGACTTCGCCGCGGGGGTGACGGCAGGCTCGCTCGTCAGGGACGTCGCGGTCGACGGCACTTTCTATCATCTCTGGTATTTGCCGGCACTGTGGCTGGGCATTCACCTTGTCTACTTCCTTCATAAGAAGCTGCCGCTCGGCGGCGTGTTGGCCGTTGCTTTCGCTCTGTACGCGGTCGGGCTGCTCGGCGACAGCTATTACGGTCTCGCGATCCGGTCGGAGCTGCTGAAGGGAATGTTCGATTGGCTGTTCCTATGGTTCGACTATACGCGCAACGGTCTTTTCTTTGCCCCCGTCTACTTGGCGCTCGGATTATGGGCCGCGCGGTGCCCCGTTCCGTCCGGCGTTCGCGGGCGGGCGTTGCCGTTGCTGTTCGTGCTGTCGCTCGCGGCACTCTATGCGGAAGGGATGCTGCTGCGCGGGGCGGAGCTGCCTCGGCACGACAGCATGTACGTTATGCTTCTCCCGGCGGTCGCGACGCTCTTCTTGCTCGCGCTGCGTTGGAAAGTCCGCATGGGGCCGCGCGCCGGATCCGTCAGCCAGTGGCTGTACTTGCTGCATCCGGCGGCCATCGTCGCCGTTCGCGGTCTCGCCGGCGCGGCCGGCCTTGACTGGCTGCTCGTCGACTACTCGCTAATGCATTACGCGGCCGTATGCGCGGTGTCGCTCGCTGCAGCGTGGGGCGTAGCCTATGTGACGGAGCTGCGGCGCAAGCGCGCACGCAATCAAGCAGGCCGGGCGGCAGCGCAAACGGAGTCGCCCGCCGGATCGGCGTGACGGACAACCTCGCATGTGAGATGCGGGGTTGTTTGTTGTTGAAAAAATATAACCTGGTTTATATTTCTCGGAATGTAACGCGCTGCGCCGCCCAAGGACGGCGCAGCCGGTTCGCCTTGTAGCAGTACAATGATGCACCGAAGGCATTGTGGGCCATACCGCTGTCTTATTGACTGTATAAGGGAGTGCGAGAAAGAACGTTAGAGCTAAAAAGTATCATTGTAGACGGCTGGGGGAGTACGGGAGAGAGTATTAGAGCTAAAAAGTATAATTGTAGACGGCTGGGAGT
>JAQSXN010000281.1 GCA_029256665.1 Paenibacillus sp. | reverse complement strand
TAATACGGCCTGCTGCTCAGGACTTCTTCTCCTCGTACAAGCTCCGCCACTAGCACAACCCGGTTGCCGTCGCGACCCGTCAGCCAGCCGCCCTCATCCGCCGAATAGATCAGCGTCGAATGGTTGCCTGCAGCGACAAATGCAACACTTTCCCTGGCCAGAATCTCGCCTTCGAACGACAGCAGCGAGAGTCGCAATTCGCCTTCGATGGCCGCGAGCCCGTCCGTGATCGCATAGATGCGCAGCTCGCCTTGCTCCGTACGTTCGAACGAAACCAGCGTATCCGCGAAGCTCGCCTTAGCGAAGTAATGCATCGCCTTCCACTTCCCGTAGTAGTCCATCCCGGACCAGGACGCGACCGGCCAGCAATCGTTCATCTGCCAGTAGAGCGTGCCCATGCAGCGAGGCATGTTTCTACGGTGAGCTTCGATCGCCATCTTCATGGCTTCCGCTTGCAGAACTTGGCTAACATAGAGGAACGAAGGGAAGTCCTTCGGCTCGCTCATATAGATGTCCATATATTCCTTGATGAGCCGGTTGCCCGCTCCGTTCTTCTGATGCGCGAGCATCACCTTCGATTCCAGCTCCATGTCGCTTTCCTCGGCAAAGGTTCTGACGGTGTCGTACTCCGGGAACGATTGGAAGCCGTATTCGCTCATGAACCGTCCGACCTTGAGGTTGTAATTCTCGAACGGTTCTACCGAATGCCAGACGCCCCAGTAATGGATGTCGCCTTCCTGCGTCAGCGGATGCGCGTGCTGTCCGCCGTCTCCCGTCAGGTCGATCATCGGCGAAGACGGCCAATAATCGATGCCGGGAGCCAGCCCGCTCACGATCTCCGGCAGGATGCGGTGGAAGATGGATTCGTAGCCGGCCCATATCACCTCGCGCTGCTCGCTCGTATAGTCCTTCTTCCAGCCCCAGCCGCCCGTCTCGTCGTATTGCGCCCACGCCGAATCAATCTCGTTGTTGCCGCACCAGAGCACGACGGACGGATGGTTGCGCAGACGCTTGACGTTCTCCTCCGCCTCCAACCGCACATTCTCGAGAAACTTCTCGTCGGACGGATACATGCTGCAGGCGAACATGAAGTCCTGCCACACCATGATGCCGTATTCGTCGCAAAGCTCGTAGAACGCGGGCTGCTCGTAAATACCGCCGCCCCAGATGCGAAGCATGTTCATGCCCGCTTCGACGGCGGAAACGATCTCGTGGCGGTAACGCTCCTCCGTCACTTCCGTTATAAAGCTGTCGTTAGGAATATGATTCGCGCCTTTCGCGAATACCGGAACGCCGTTCAGCTCGAAATAGAAGCTGGCGCCGATCTCGTCCTTGTCGCGCACGAGCCGCACCGAACGCAGGCCCGTACGAACGGATTTGACGGCGGCGGGCTCCGCGGCTCCCTCTGCGGCATATTCCGCTTGGAACGTATACAAGTGCGCTTCGCCTAGTCCCCTGCTCCACCACAGCTTAGGCTCCGCGATCTCGACCGGCACCTCGATTGTCGTCATGCCCGGCTTCAGGCTTGCCTGGACAGACCACGCGGACGAACCGGCGGTTACCGTTACCGTGCCTTCGCCGGATGCTTCGCTTTCGATCTCGACGGCTACGGTCAGCTTGGCTAGCTCGCTTGTTACATGGTCCTGGCGGACGAACACGTCGTTCATGCGGACGTTCGACCAGCCTACGATCCGAACCTCGCGCCAGATGCCGCTGGTGACGAACCGCGGGCCCCAGTCCCAGCCGTAATGATACGGCGCTTTTCTCGCGAATACGCTGACCTTGTCGCTCCCGAGACCGCCAAGCTCGGACTGATCGTTGGATGCCGGCAAATTATAGCCTAGCGCCGCGATTTTGGGCAAATCCTCTTTGACGGGGGAGCGGAACTTAATATGAAGCGTATTGCCCCGCTCCTTCAAGAGCGACTTAATATCCGCGCTCCACGTGCGGAACATATTGTCGGCGGACAAAATCGCCGTTCCGTTAAGCGTTACGTCCGCATACGTGTCGAGCCCGTCGAAAACAAGCTCGAGCGCCGACATTTGCAGCCAATTTCCGTCTATATCAAAGGAGGTTTCATATTCCCAGTCCAGCTTGTCGATCCATTGCAGGTCATGCTCGTTCGTCGCGTAGAACGGGTCCTTGATTATGCCGTTGCGCAGCAGATCCGTGTGCACGCAGCCCGGCACGACGGCAGGCAGCCAGTCGTTCTCCTCGCAAGCCTTGAATGTCCAGTCCCGAAGCGTCAGACTTGTCGCCGGTTGCCCGTCGCGAACGGCCGATCTCGATATCGTCATCTCCATCTCTCCCTGTATCCTCTATATAATTGCCCTAAAAACCTTTACGTTCATAACAAATGATAACAGAACCTAATTTTATGGTCAAACAACTTTTTGTTATGTTTTGTTAGGTTCAAACCAGTGCCAGGTTGCGAGAATCCGCCATTCGATGCTACACTTAGCGCATATCATCCGATCCTAACAATCCGAGGAGAAGATTTATGCGAGGCAAAGTCACCCTGCAAGAAATCGCCGACAGCGTCGGCTTGTCCAAATATGCCGTATCCCGGGCGCTGGCCGGCAAATCCGGCGTCAGCGCCGAATCCAAAGCGATGATTGTGCAAAAAGCGGCGGAGCTCGGCTATCGCAAAGAACCGACGGCTCTCGCGAGCCCCGGTTCCGTCCGGCGTTCCGTATCGGCGAACCAGAGCGAAGAGCGCTGGACCGGCACCGTCCTTGTGCTGTTCCCCGACATCCGGGCTCAGAATCAGGAATCCGCCTACTGGGGTCCCTTGTTCGAAGGCATTACGGAAGGGCTCGACCTTAGAGGCATCAATATCGTTACGCTTACGAAGCCCGATATCGACTCCATGTTCTCCTTGCTCAATCCGGAGGCTATCATGGGCATGATCACGGTCGGCAACATCTCGTCGCCGATTCTGCACGAGGTCGGCCGGCTCGGCATCCCGGTCGTCATGGTTGACCATCTGGATGCAAGCTTCCGCTGCGACACGGTGTTCTCCGACAATCTGACAGGGATGAACGACGTGATGTCGGACATGCTCGGCAGAGGCCGCCGCCATTATCAGTTCGTCGGCGACATCGGCGAGGCGCGCAGCTTCTATGAACGATGGGTCGGCTTCAGCATCGCGCTTATGGGCGCTGGAATCACTCATGAGCAGATACCTGAGCTGCTTAACGTCGATTATGCGCATTTCAAAGAGACGATCGGCGATGCCTTTGCGTCCAAGCCGTTGCCCGAAGTATTTGTCTGCGCCAATGATTATTATGCAAGTTTGACGATCGAAGCAATGCGTGAGCTCGGTCTGTCGACCGACGGCATCCTCTTCACCGGCTACGACAACATGCTCCCTTCCGTGCCGACCGTTACCGTCAACGTCGAGGAGACGCTGCTGGGCAGACGGGCCGTGGACCAGTTGTTATGGCGGCTGCTCCATCCGGATGCCAGCTTCGAACGAAGACTGATACAGGGCGACTTTATCGCATACGGCTAAACTTATTTCTCATTAATTCGCAGAGAACCCCCGTGACGCGCGAGCAGCCTCTTGGAAGCTGCTCGCGGTAGCACGGGGGTTCGTTTCCTTTATTTTTTCAGATGATACGGCACCGTCGTCACGATGACATCCTTGCGATACAGCAGTCTCGCCCGGATATAAAAGCTCGTTTGGTTATGCAGGACGTTGTGCCAGCCCTTCTTGGGAATAAACTGAGGAATGATGACGGACACCTGGTAATCGCTCTCCCGCGCCTTCCGCTCCACGACGTCAATGAACTTCATCAACGGCTGAATGACGCTCCGATATTGCGAATGCAGCGTGACCAGCCTCACATCCGGCTGCCACTTGCTCCACTTCTCCTGGAAGGCCGCTTCCTCCTCCCGCTCGAACGGAATGTATACCGCGATGATCTGATCCGCCGATAACGACTGGGCATAATTAAGCGATTGCTCCACGACATGCGTAATGCCGGCGACCGGCACGATAATGACGTTGCCCTTGATCGGCACCGTCGGCTCAGCCGTCGACAGGCTGAGCTGTTCGCCTACCGCCAGGTAATGCTTGTTGATCCGGTGGAACAATAGGATGATGGCCGGCAGGAACAGCAGCACGGGCCATACCTGATTAAATTTGGTGAGGAAAAACATCATCGTCACGACGAAGCTGATGACCGCGCCGACCGTGTTGATCGCGAGCTTGCCTCCCCAGCCCTCCGGCTTCTCCCGCAGCCACTTGACCATCATGCCCGTCTGCGACAGCGTAAAGGGAATAAACACGCCAACCGCGTATAGCGGAATCAACTGCTCCGTCTGTCCTTGGAACATCAGAATGAGCAGGATGGAGAACACGGCAAGCATAATAATGCCGTTGGAGTAACCCAGCCGGTCTCCTCGAATGGTGAACATCCGGGGAATAAACTTATCTTTGGCCAAGTTGACCGCCAGCAGCGGGAACGCGGAATAGCCGGTATTGGCAGCCAGGATCAGAATGAGCGCCGTCGTCCCTTGAACGAAGTAGTACATGGCGCCGCGCCCGAACGTCTCTTCCGCGATCTGGGAGACGACCGTCGCTTCCGTCATCGGCGATACGCCGTAATAATAAGCCATGAAGACGATGCCGGAGAAAAGCAGCGCCAGAAGAATACCCATCATGGACAACGTCTTTGCCGCATTCTTGGGAGCGGGAGACTTAAAATTCGGGATTGCGTTGGAAATCGCCTCGACTCCGGTCAGCGCCGAGCTCCCCGAAGCGAATGCCTTTAGCAGGATAAACAAGCCGATGCCCATCACCGGCGTCCCGATCTGCGCGTGATGCGCCGGGGGAACATTGCCGGTTAACGCGTTGTAGATGCCGGCTCCGATCAGAATGAACAGCGCGAGGACGAACAAATAGACCGGGTAAGCCAATATAGAGGCAGATTCCGTCACCCCGCGCAAATTAAGCAGCGTAATGAGCACGACGAACAGGATCGCGATCGGTACCGTATAGGCATGCAGGCTCGGAAAAGCCGACGTGATGGCGTCCGTGCCGGCAGAGACGCTGACCGCGACCGTCAAAATATAGTCCACGAGCAATGAAGACCCGGCGATCAGACCAGGGTATTTGCCCAAATTTTGTTTGGAGACGACGTAAGCTCCGCCGCCGTGCGGATAAGCGAATATAATCTGCCGATAAGACAAGATGAGCGCCGTTAGCAGCAGAAGAACGCCGATACCGATCGGCAGCGAATACCAGAATGCGAGCGTGCTCACCGTAACGAGCACCAGCAAGATTTGCTCCGGCCCGTAGGCTACGGAAGAGAGCGCGTCCGACGACAGAATCGCCAGCGCTTTGGTTTTGTTCAGCTTTTGATCGCCGAGCTCGGTCGTTTTGAGCGGTCTCCCGATCAGCATCCGTTTAAGCGTCGTTAACATACAGGGCCACCGCCTAACCAATTGATCATTCTTATTAACATGTCCATCTCCCCAATCCATTATGGTGCAGGAAGGAGTCTCTTCGTTCTCGTGTTCTGCCTGACGCTGTCCGGCGGGCCCTTGCCGGGTGGAAAAAAGCGCAGCAAAAAACCGCAAGGCATCTCCTTGCGGCCGTAATGAACCGAAGTCACACCCATTCCAATAACGCTTACGAGGTTAGCTGACGGATTCGGGCCATTAGATAGCCCTACGGCGCATTGCGCCGATTCACCCCTGACGCCGTTTCGGCGCCGTTTGGTTCCCCCGTTTCCCTATAGAAGTGACGAACACTCTCGAATAGGAAACTCAGCGAATATGTGATGTAGTGATCATAACTCGTTTGTTAGCGGCTGTAAAACGACGTTTTGACTCAAATAACCGCATATGATCGGCAT
>JAQSXN010000280.1 GCA_029256665.1 Paenibacillus sp. | reverse complement strand
GGCTGAACGTATGGGCTTCGTCGCTCATCTCCTTGAACAGACGTTGGAGCTGACGGGGGCTCAGGCGCTGCTTCTCCGCGACTTCCTCCAAGGATAGCGGACCTCCGTAATTCGCTTGCATGAATTCAACCGCAAGCTGATAGCGGTACGCTTTCATATCCTTGGTGGGTAGAAGTCTTGTCTCGTTTACTGTATCATAGGCGCGCACGGCGCGCAGCAAAATTTGGATTACATTTTGTTTAATGGTAGTGTAGCTGCCCGCATAATAATGGCTGCAGGCTTCGTACGAATGCAAGAAGCAGCGCATCGCGTCATGCGCGTCGATAGCCGGGAACAGCGGGAGATCCGCCAGCTTCTTAATGCAGGCGCGCGCTTCCGCCCACTCCCAGTCCTCTTCTTCGTCGGTCGATGGTCTCTCCACGATATCGACATGCAGACACAATTCATCCATGCCCTCGCGTTCCCCAGCTTCCTGATAATGCATGACGCCGGGACCGGTCAAGTAGAATTGGCCTGGCTTAAGCGCGTATTCTTGATCGCCCAGTATGACCTTTCCCTTGCCCCGCGGGATAAAATGAAATTCGTATTCCGCATGTTTATGGAAGGCAATGACTTTTCCGGCCGGAAAATTAGTCAAGTGGAATCTGAGCACGTGAATGTCGTACGGCCCCCACTGGAACCGGAGTTCCAGACGCTCCAGCGCGTCCGGACGCTCGCTCATGACGGAGTAGGGGAACACCGTGGCCATCCCGTATTAGCCTTCCAGCTCGTCTAAGCGGACGGAACGTCCTTGCGCCGCGGAGCGGTTTGCCGCTTCCATCAGCATCGTCAATTCTTTCGCCAGGGCGATGTTCTCGTCGGCATTCGTGCCGTTCTGCACATGTCCTACCCATTGATGGAATGCGCTCTCGCGATTGGCCGGAATCGCAACCGATTGCCAAGCTTCATCGTTGTTCGCGCGAACGAGCAGTTCGTTTTCGGGCGTGCCGTAGAACAAGGAGCCTTTGGTGCCGTGCACTTCGATGGAGAACGGAGAGTGCGGATTCACGAAGCCGGCTTCCACGATGCCGACGGCGCCGCCCGAGCCTTTAACTAGGGCGATCGCGTTGTCTTCTACTTCGCGCCCCGTCACGTAACCGAATTGAGCCGATACTTCGGAAGGAAGATCGCCGAGGAACAGGCGGGTCAAATACATCGGATGGCAGCCGAGGTCGATCAAAGCGCCGCCCCCGCATTGCTCCAAGCTATAGAAGTGCTCAGGCAGCCAGTTCGCCAAAGCGCCGTTATGGGATAAGCGGACCCGAACCTGCGTAACTTGACCGAGCGTTTCTTTCTCGAGCAGCTCGCGGATCGCCAACGTGTACCCGTCGTTCAAGCGCGGCAGCGAAACCGTCAGCTTAAGTCCGTTGTCGTCAACCGCTTTCAGAATTCGGTTTACTTCAGCGAGCGTTGGAGCCACGACCTTCTCCGTGAAAATATGTTTGCCCGCCGCGGCCGCCGCAAGCATCACTTCCGTGTGGGTATTCGTCGGAGCGTCGACGATGACGGCGTCGATATCGCTCGCGAGCATATCGTTTAAATTCGTATAGAAAGGTACGCCTAGCTTTTCGGCTGCGGCGCGGCCGCGTTGTTCGTCCTCATCCCATACCGCCGCGATGACGGTGTCCGGATGCTCCTGCGCTTGCTTCGTGTAATCCCATGCATGAACATGCCAATAGCTGATTTTGCCGATTCTCAACATTTTACCTTCTCCTTTTTGCTTGCGAATTGTCTTCATCCTACATGCAAATTCATGACAACAAAATAAATTTAACATATTTATTATCCCATTATAAGTGTGAATAAACGACTATTAAGGTGTGATATCACGACATCGTCTTGCGATATTCCCTTGGCGACATGGAAGTGACCCTCTTGAATGTTTTGCCGAAATGGGAGAAGTTATCAAAGCCGACTTTCTCAGCTACGTCGGAGATCGATAGCTCCGATTGACGAAGCAGGCGCTGCGCTTCCTTGACGCGCGTGAGCACGACGTAATCCGTATAGACAAAACCCGTTACTTCCTTAAACATGCGGCTGAGATAATGCGGGCTGATAAAAAAACGTTCGGAAAGATCCGCGAGCCGAAGCGGCTCGTCGTAATGTCCGTTAATGTAGCGGACGATCTCGGATATTTTGGCATGAAGCGGGGATACGTGCCGGAACGGCTCCGGCTGATGTTTGGCGGCATACCGTCCGCACAGCAGCAGCAGCCCCGCCACGGCATGGCGGATCGCGACGGGATAGCCGGGTTCGCGGGTCTCGGCTTCCAGACGCATCGCGCGTACGGCCGACTCGGCGATCAGGCTTTCCTGGCGCGGGAGGCGAAGGACGCGGATGTCCGCTTCGAACAGACGGGCGAACATCGCATCAAGCCCCGGTCCGAGAGCGCGAAGCCACTCGTCCGAGCAATGAACGATGACGCGCTCGTGCGTGGAGTCGCCGGCTTGCATCGTTCGATGCAGCATCTCCTTGCCGATAAATACAAGATCGCCTTGTTCGACGGAATAAGAACGGTCTTCGATGAAATAAATGCGGCTTCCCGTCAACAGGTAATAAATCTCGTAATACGGATGATAGTGATCGATATCCATCGTATAGGGTTCCGTACGCTTTACGTATTCGACGTAAAGCTCCGAAGGGCTGCCGTAGTGGATGGTTAAAGCTGGAGAGGCGTGCATTTGAGATCCTCCTCAGGAAGCGCATAATATGCGTGATTTTATGCGATATACGCATCATTTGACAAGAATTATAGCATTTATATGCTATAAAATGAAGATAAGAAAGCGTATGCGAAAACGAGGAGGATAATAGGATGAACAAAAAAAGGTACGTGCTTGTCGGAACGGGCGGACGCGCGGAATTTTTCTATGGCGCCATAACGAGAGACTACAGGGATACGTCGGAGCTCGTCGCCTTCTGCGACGTGAATCAGACCCGAATGGACTATGCGAACAAGCTGCTGAGGTCCAAATATGACTATGAAGCGGTTCCGACCTACCTGGCAGACAGCTTTGACGAGATGATCAAAGCCGAGAAGCCGGACGCCGTGATCGTAACGAGCGTGGACCGCACGCATCACACGTATATTATCCGCGCCATGGAGCTTGGCTGCGACGTGATTACGGAGAAGCCGATGACCGTCGATGCGAAGAAGTGCCAGGAAATACTGGATGCCGTCGAACGGACGGGCCGCAACGTCCGCGTAACCTTTAACTACCGCTACGCGCCGCATCATACGAAGGCAAAGGAGCTGATCGCTTCCGGCACGATCGGCAAGGTGACTTCCGTGCACTTCGAATGGCTGCTGAATACGCAGCACGGCGCGGATTATTTCCGCAGATGGCATCGCAACAAAAACAACAGCGGCGGATTGCTCGTGCACAAGTCGACGCATCACTTCGACCTCGTCAACTTTTGGATCGGCTCCGAGCCGGAATCCGTATTCGCGTACGGCGACTTGCTGTTCTACGGCCGCGAGAACGCGGAAGGACGCGGCGAGACGAAGTTTTACGAGCGCGCAACGGGCAACGAGAACGCAAAGGATGATCCGTTCGCGCTGCATTTGGACGGCAACGATCACCTGAAATCGATGTATCTCGACGCCGAGCATGAAGACGGCTATCGCCGCGATCAGAGCGTATTCGGCGACGGCATCAACATCGAAGATACGATGGGCGTGCTGGTAAAATACAAGAACAATGCGATTTTGACCTATTCGCTTAACGCGTATATGCCTTGGGAAGGGTACCGCATCGCGTTCAACGGCACGAAAGGCCGCATCGAAATGAGCATTATCGAGCAATCCTACGTGAACTCCGGCGGAGACAAGGCGCTGGAAGGCGCGGTTATCGGCAAGACGCTTAACGTATTCCCGATGTTCGGCACGCCGTATACGGTTGAAGTCGCTCAGGGCAAAGGCGGACACGGCGGCGGCGATCCCGTGCTGCTTAACGATCTGTTCGGCGTTCCGAAGGAGGATCCGTTCCGCCGCGCGGCCAACCATGTCGATGGCGCGAAGTCGATTCTGACGGGCATCGCCGCCAATCGTTCCATTCAGACGGGGCAGGCGGTAGCGGTCGATTCCCTGGTGAAGTTTAATAAAGCATAGGACAAGGAGGAGAGAACTTTTGAAGCCATTCCTGGACGACAACTTTTTGCTCGCGAACGAAACGGCAATCAAGCTCTATCATGATTATGCCAAAGATTTGCCGATCATCGACTATCATTGCCACCTGAGTCCGCAGCAAATCTACGAAAACACTAGCTTCTCCACGATTACGGAGGCTTGGCTCTACGGCGATCATTACAAATGGCGCGTGATGCGCGCTAATGGCGCGGAAGAACGGCTCGTGACGGGCGGAGAGGGCGCCAGCGATTACGATCGGTTCCTTGCATGGGCGAAGACTGTGCCGCAGACAATCGGCAACCCGCTGTATCATTGGTCGCATCTTGAACTGCGCAGATACTTTGGCGTCGAAGAGCTCATTAACGAAGCGAACGCTCCCGTTATCTGGGAGAAGGTGAACGCAAAGCTCGCTACGGGAAATTACAAGGCGCGCGATTTGATCGCCATGTCCGGCGTAGAGGTGATCTGCACGACCGACGATCCGATCGATTCCTTGGAGTACCATCGCCGTATCAAAGAACTGGACGGCTTCGAGACGCTTGTTCTGCCATCGTTCCGACCGGATAAGGCGCTGGAAATCAACCGTCCGGCTTTCTTAGGCTGGATAGGGGCGCTTGGCGAGACGGTCGGCGCCGCCATTACGGATTATTCGGCCTTATTGTCGGCGCTTGAATTGCGGATTCGGTTCTTCCACGAAGTCGGCTGCCGCGTATCGGACCATGCGTTCGACTACGTGCCATTTGCCGAGACGACGCAAGAAGCAGCGGCCGCCATCTTCGCCAAGGCGCTCCGCGGAGAAGCCGTTTCTTTGGACGAGGAGAAACAATACAAGACGTTTACGTTCCTCTTTATGGGCAGACTGTACGCCGAGCTGGACTGGGCGATGCAGCTTCATATTAACGCGTCCCGCAACAACAACAGCCGCATGCTTGGCAAGCTCGGCCCGGATACGGGCTATGACTCCATCGGCGACGCTCCGGTAGCGGGTCCGCTTACCCGGTTGCTCGACGCGCTCGACGGCAGCGACTCGCTGCCGCGCACGATTCTGTACTCGCTTAACGCGCGGGACAATGAGGTGCTCGCGGCTTTGATGGGTAGCTTCCAGGGCGGAGGCGTGCCGGGCAAGCTGCAGTTGGGATCGGCCTGGTGGTTCAACGACACGAAGAACGGCATGCTGGACCAAATGAATTCCTTGGCGAACTTCGGCCTGCTTAGCCGGTTCGTGGGCATGCTGACCGACTCGCGCAGCTTCCTGTCGTATACCCGCCACGAGTATTTCCGCCGCTTATTGTGCAATTTGCTCGGCGAGTGGGCGGAGAACGGCGAAGCGCCGAACGATCTCGCGCTGCTCGGCTCCATCGCCGAGAACGTATCGTACCGCAACGCTAAGGCATATTTCGGTTTCTAATGATGTCGAGCAGGCTTCTAGTTTGACTTCGTAATGGGAAGCGGACTTTTTAACTACCTTAGCAGAAACGAAACAGCGTCTTCCGAACGTCCGTCAGGACGGACTTCGAAAGACGCTGTTCGTGTATCTGAGCATCTGCGGGCCGGCCATGTTGGCGGCGATGCAGAACCATTCCGCTTGCGCGAGCACCTTGCCGACCAGATAAAACGCAAATCCGCCGACAAGCTCGAAAGCGATAAATTCCTTCCACTTCCACGCAGGTACAACGACGATTACAAATTCGTCATACCGCGCGAGC
>JAQSXN010000279.1 GCA_029256665.1 Paenibacillus sp. | reverse complement strand
GTGGTGACGGACGAGCAGCATCGGTTCGGCGTTAATCAGCGGAGCGTGCTGCGGCGCAAGGGGATCAATCCCGACGTGCTGACGATGACCGCGACGCCGATTCCGCGGACGCTCGCCATAACCGCGTTCGGGGACATGGACGTCTCAACGATAAAGGAAATGCCGAAGGGCCGCAAGCCGATCAAGACGTATTGGGTCAAACATGACGCGTTTGACCGCGTGATCGGTTTTATCCGCAAGGAAGCGGCGGTCGGACGTCAAACCTACGTCATCTGTCCGCTGATCGAAGAATCGGACAAGCTCGACGTGCAGAACGCGATCGACACGTACATGCAGATCCAGCAGTCTTGCCCTGATCTAACGATCGGCTTGCTCCACGGGAGGCTAACCGCCGCCGATAAGGACGACGCGATGGCGCGCTTCGCCGCTAACGACAGTCAGGTGCTGGTCGCCACGACCGTCGTCGAGGTCGGCGTCGACGTGCCGAACGCGACGCTTATCGTCATTATGGACGCGGAACGGTTCGGCTTGTCGCAGCTGCATCAGCTGCGCGGCCGCGTGGGGCGCGGGGAGCATCAGTCCCATTGCATTCTGATCGCGGATCCCAAGTCCGAGACGGGGCGCGAGCGGATGAAGGTGATGACGGAGACGAACGACGGCTTCGAGGTGGCGCGGCGGGACCTGGAGCTTCGGGGGCCAGGCGACTTCTTCGGGACGAAGCAGAGCGGCGTTCCGGAGTTTCGGATCGCGGACATGGTGAGCGATTACGAGACGCTGGAGCAAGCCCGCGAGGATGCGGGGGAGCTGACGGCGCGGGACGATTTTTGGACAAACGAATCGTTTGCGCGTCTATGGGGCATCTTGCGGCAGCAAGGATTATTTCAGGGGGAACAGCTGGACTAGGCAACTATTCGCTTCTTTCGGCATATAGTTAATCGATTAGAGTGGATAGCCGAATGGAGGTGCCTGCCGCTGTGAGTTACCAGAATTACGGCATTCGGCCGCAACTGGTTGAACGCGTAAAGCTCAAGCTGAAAAACCCCGTCGTGAAGGACAAGATCAGGCAGTTGCTCGGCCCTGTGACCAAATACGATCTGCAGGACCGGGCGAAGGTGCGCAAGCTGATCAAGTCCGCGGCCGTAGTGCTTCAAGAAAAGTTGACCGATGTGCAAGAGGAGCAGATCGTCGCGTTCGTGCTGGCGCAGAAGATCGATCCGAACAACACCTTCCACTTGCTTAAGCTGTGGGGGATGTTTCGCTGACCGCAAGGTCGGCGTTTTTTTTGCGACAATAGAATTTATAGCTTAAAACAACTTGATCTGTCCCTCGATCTGGCCAGGCGCAATTAGCGCCTTGTCGTCGTTGCGGACGTTGCCGACCGCCGCTCCTACGGGATACGCTTCAAGCTCCCGCTCGGGGTAAGGGACGAACAGAGAGCTTAGCTGCTTCGCGTCCTGCACGCCGCGATCGAGCCATAACGCTTCGTCGCCGGGCTTCAAAATGACCGGCATGCGGTCGTGGATCGGGGCGACGAGGCTGTTGGGCTCGGTCGTGAGAATGGTGCAGCTGCTCAGCTTCTCGCCTTCGGGCGATAACCAAGTCTCGTACAAGCCGGCCATGCTGAAGACGGAGCGGTCCCGCTTGACGATGCGCATGGGCTGCTTGCTCTTGCCGCCCTCCTCCTTCTTCCACTCATAGAAGCCGTCTGCGGGGATAATGCAGCGCTTCCGCTGTAGCGGTTCGCGGAATGCGGGCTTGCTCGCGGCCGTCTCCGCGCGGGCGTTAATCATCATATAGCCGATCTTGGGGTCGTCCGCCCACGGCGGCACAAGTCCCCATTTCAGCTCGCCCAGCCGGTTACGATGGCCGTCGTGGATGACGGCGAAGATGAACTGGCCTGGCGCAACGTTGTATTTGGGACGGTGGAAGGGGATCGTCGTCTCCTCGATCATATATCGAACCATCAATTCCTCGAGCGTGATCGTAATCGTATATCTTCCGCACATGAGCCTAAGAACCTCCTGCTTGCCTGCAAGGGATTGGTGACTATATTTATTATACGCTTGTTGCCCGGCTGCGCGAAAGTCCGGGAGCCGCGGCTGCGCCCCGATTGGTATGAGCATCGGGCGCAACGCGGATACTGGTCATAGAAGGGGGAGTTGACTTGAGCGGCGGGACTCGGAACAATCGCGTATCGAAGGGCGTGCGGGGATGGCTAAGCCATCTCGTCGCGCTTCCCGGCGCTGCGCTATCTTACGCGGTCGGGAAGTGGCGCGCGATGCAGGCATCGCAGACTATGATCGGCGAGGCGACGCCGCTAGTATTAGCGCCGTCGTCCACGGCGAAGCTGGCGTCGGCATGGGCCAAGGCGGCGAGTCTGTCTCCGATCGGACCGATTGCGCCTGCGGCGTGGTCGCGGGACGAACAGAGGCTCATCGCGCGAATCCGCGCGGAGACGGCCGAGCATGGCCGCAACAACGTGACGCGGACGGAAGCTTACCGGAATTTGTATTTTCGCACGCCGGAGCTTCATTGGGCGCTGCTGGCGCATATGGTGTCGCGCAACGGCGGTTGGAACATGACGGACCTTCAGGGAGAGTGGCTGCCGCATCTGCTCAGCGAGAGCCAGCGCAAGGATGTTTTTATGTTTCTTGAGCGGGCGAATGTTTTGATCTTTGGCGACGCCTACCCCCAACTGCGGCTCTACGAGTGGAGCCGCAGTCTAGGGCGGAACTTGTTTCACCTGCTGCCCGCGTTCGGGGTTTCGGCGTTTATGGAACCCGTCTGGCGCCAATTCTGGAAGGATGGCGATTCGGCTTTGCTGTCGACGGCGCTCATCGTCAACGAGCAGCACTACATCGACGAGCGCGTGGCGCATCATCCGTATTACGAGAAGCAAGTGATTCATACGTTATTTTTTGGCTTGCAGTCGCTGCTGCAGATGAACGCGGTGTTTTTCCCATATCGCTGCGATAGGGTGGAGGGGGGAGAGGATTTGCAATTGGCAGGAATCATTCTGGAGCGATTCCAGATGCTCGCCGAACGAATCGAATTCGGCAAGCGGCTGTACGCCATGCTGTTCGGCATCCCTCGCGTGCTGGACGGCGTCAGGCACTTCGCCGCCGCCGTCAAACATACCGGCTCCCGGGCGGACTATGCCCCCGGCCTCTTCCAGCCGATCCGCCATCAGCCTCCGGAGCGCTACTACGCGGAGAAGCTGCTCGGCGGCAAGCTGAAGCCGGGCGCGACTCCGCTGTACAGTCCGCCGCTCCATGCGGCATGGGTAGATCTGGCGCCCGAGCCTCCCGAGCCCGGCGACTGGTTCCAGGGTCCGGAACAGGTCGGGAAATACTTCCGCAGCCTGCCGTTTCCCCCGAACTTCGAGATTACGAACGAATACGGACTGCTGCTGAACAAGCTGGAGCTTGCGGTGCTGGCGGCGCAACGAGGCGGGGAACAACCTAAGACTTAACGTGTCAGCGGTAGATCCAACTTTGCAGGCGAATCCGTTATGGCAATGCGATTTCTTCTTTGACTTCGAGCGCTTCCACGGTGCGGTATTCGCCGTGAATTTCGTTCAGATGTCGCACATGCGCCATACCCCAATCGTTCATGGCTTGCAGCACCGGCGTCATGCCACGCCCGTATTCCGTAATGGAATATTCCACTTTCGGAGGGATTTGCCGATATATTTTGCGATGGACGATATCGTGGTACTCCAGCTCCCTGAGCTGGGAGGTTAGCATTTTTTTGGTAATATCGGGCAATGCCTTCTGCAGCTCGCTGAACCGCATGGTGCCATTGGTGAACAGCTGGAATAAAATAACGGGTTTCCACTTGCCGACTAAAATTTCTAACGCGGTTTCGACTTTGCAATCCTGCGACATCGATTACCCTCCTACGTGAATCGTGAATTGTTGAGGAAAGTCATAAGGTTTCCTAAAGGATACTAGGTGCCATTGATGTGACTACTTCCCGAAAATGATCGCTGGCAATAGTATAACTCTATCGCTTATGACTCACAAGGAGGTACTGAAAGGTTCGAACAAAGGCGGCAATCCACGATCACTCGGCAAGCAGGGAGGCGCCTTCGATGTCGCCGATGGGGAACCACTCGCCGTCGACCATGAATGTCTGCTTCTGCTGGTCGACTCGATCGACGACGCCGATCACGGTAAGCAGCTCCTCGGGATGGTAGAGTTGGACGGCGACGGGCTGCCTGTGCCGCAGCGAATCCGCCACGGCACGCGACACATGCTCCCACTCCTGCTCGTCGAGCTGAACGCGCTCGCGGCGCTTCGCCGAAGCCGACCATTCGTTAATCGCGTATTTATGTTCCGGCAGCATCATGCGGCTGGACTCCCACAAGCCGTTTCCTTCGAGTTTCTTCCTCATTTGTAGTGGCCTCCTATCTTCTTGGAACGGTCGAGCGCCTGGCCGACGTTCTTCGTCAGCGATACCGCCCGCAGGATGCTCGCGTCCCCGTACTTCTCCTTGATTGCATCGGTTGCGCGTTCCAGCGCCATCCACTTCTCCCGTCCATTGTCGAACAACGACATCTGATAGTCGCCGCTCGGCGACAATTGCGACAAGCTGACGCCCACTTTGCGCACCGGCATGCCGTCCCAGTGCTTGCGGAGCAGACGCAGCGCCCCACGATACACTTCGTTGGTCACGTTGGTGGGATCCATCATCTTCATCTGCCGGTTGAAGCCGGTCGGCCGGTCGTAGTCGGCCCCCATGCAGCCTACGGAAACGACATGGCCCATAAACCCTTTGCCGCGGCAGCGCTGGCAAACAAGCTCGGTCAACTCCAACAGCACGGCGCCGATTTCGTCGATGCTGCCGTAATCGCGCGGCAACGTCATCATATGGCCGATCGATTGCGGGGCGACGCCGTGCGTGCCCGGCCTTACGGGGCTGTCGTCGATGCCGTTCGCGATGCGCCAATAGAGCTCGGCGTTAATGTCGGAGTTGCGCCCGAACTTGCGGCGCATAAGCGTCTTGAGTTTTTCGAGCGGCGTTGCCGCTAGCTGACCGATCGTCTCGAGACCCATGGCGTTAAAGTGCCGCGTCATGCGGCTGCCCACCATGAACATCTTCGAGACCGGCAGCGTCCACAGCGTATTTGCAATGTTGCTTTCGTTAAGGACGAACAAGCCGTCTCCGTTTTTTTTCGCGTAATTGTCGCAGGCCGTCTTTGCCAGTATCTTGCTAGGTCCGATGCCGAACCTTGTATGGATGCCCGTCTCCGCTTCAATCCTCTTCTGTATGAGCGAGGCCATCTCTTCGGGAGAGCCGTACAGATGGAGAGAGCCGGTGACGTCCAGAAACTGTTCGTCGATGGAGTAAGGCTCCACGAGATCGGTATATGCCTCGTAGATGCGGGTAATCATCAGCGATACGTCGATGTAGAGCTGCATGCGCGGCTTGATGATGACGAGATCCGGGCACTTGGCAAGCGAATCGCCGAGCCGCTCGGCGGTCGTCACCCCGCGACTCTTGGCAATGGGGCAAGCGGCGAGAATAATGCCCGAGCGCCGCTCGGGGTCGCCGGCCACGGCCAGCGGCACGTTCTTGTACTCCGGGCGTTCCGCCTTCTCGACGGACGCGTAGAACGATTGGCAGTCGGCCAACATGATCGTTCGTTCATGCGCCATGTTGCCACTCCCTCCTTATACGAATGTATGTTCCTATGATATGCTTATTATATACAGAACATACGATCGCGTACTATCTTTTTTTGAGTAGCAATTATTGACAATGACGCTCGGCGTTCGGACGAAGAACGGAATAATTTATTTGCGGGCAAGAAAACATAACCAGGAAAATCGTATTTTTTAATCGGGGGAGCAGATTAGTGAGAATCAATCGAAAAGCCGCCGTTCTACT
>JAQSXN010000278.1 GCA_029256665.1 Paenibacillus sp. | reverse complement strand
GATACGCAGGAGAGGCTCTATCTGCTGGCGAGCACGAGCAAGTTCATCCGCGCCGCGCTGATCTACATGCCTTCGATCGACCGAGTGTTGACCAGCTCGATGTCGATCGACGCGCTTGATAAGGACGAATACGACGCCATCGCGAGGGGCCGGGACAGAGGACAAGTTCTGGCGGAGCAGGATGGCCAGCTATACATAAACGACTATTATCCCGATCCCCTTTATTACAAGCGAGGATCCGCCTATATTTCCCGCATCCTGCTTAATCGGAGCGAAATTACGAAGACGCTGGCATCGGCTCATGCCAAAGGCAATTCGTTCGCGGTGCTTCGCAGCGATTCCGAAGGCTGGTCCGCGACGAGCCGTTCCAATGACTTGCCGGCTGCCCAGTCGATCGCGCTTGCCATCGAATCCGCGCGTCCGGAGGGGCTTGCGCCGGGAGAGACGGCCATCGTGGACATCGACGGCGAGGCTTACTGGATGGCGTACGGACGCTCGCCGTCCACGAGCCTGACGATGGCGGTCTTCGTGCCGGAGGGGGAGCTGGTGGGCGAGCTTCGCGACTACGAGCGATGGATATGGGTATTGTCGATCGCGTCGCTAGCGGTCATCCTCTTCTTCTCCGGCTGGATGTTCCGCATGATCCACCAACCTATGAGCGGGCTCATCAGCTCGCTGCGCAAGGTCGAGAAGGGCATGCTGGAGAAAATTCCGGTCGTGCGCAGGCGGGGGGAATTCGCGTACCTGTACAGGCAATACAACGCCATGATCGATCAGCTCAAGGTGCTGATCCACGAGGTGTACGAGCAGAAAATCAGAACCCAAAGCTCGGAGCTCAAGCAGCTGCAATCCCAGATTAATCCCCATTTTCTGTACAATACTTATTTCGTGATGTACCGGCTTGCCAAGATGGGCGAGATCGACAAAATCGTCGCCATCTGCGAACTGCTGGGCAACTACTTCCAATACATTACCCGAAGCGCGCCGGAGGGGGCCGTGCCGTTGTCGGAGGAAATCGC
This sequence comes from Paenibacillus sp., assembly GCA_029256665.1. Classification (GTDB taxonomy): domain Bacteria; phylum Bacillota; class Bacilli; order Paenibacillales; family Paenibacillaceae; genus Pristimantibacillus. Next base: position 4,890 of record JAQSXN010000278.1, on the reverse strand, counting down.
GCATTCCAGGACGTACGTGGACATTCAGCAAATTCGGTTCTCCAATCGGATCGTGGTGACCTTCGAGGAGCTGCCCGCGGGCTGGGAAGACATCCTCGTGCCGAAGCTGGTCGTGCAGCCTTTGCTGGAGAACGCGTACAAATACGGGATGGAGATGATCAGCGGCGACGGCCGGATCCGCGTATGGTTCGAGGAGCAGGGCGACAAGCTCGCCGTTCATATCGAGGACAATGGGATCGGCATGAACGAGGAGGAGATGGACAGCTTGCGCTTGCGAATGAGCCGCTCGGATGGCGAGGTGGAGACAACGGGGCTGATCAACGTCCATCGACGGCTAAGACTTAAGTTGGGGAGCGGCGGCGGTCTGGCGTTTCATGCCATGCCCGAAGGGGGATTGCGCGTGACGCTTCATATCGACAGGGGAGCAACAGGTCATGAGAAGTAAAGGAATGTACGAATGTGCTTCTTTCGGGGCAAGGCGGTCTCTTCCATAATAGAGTTGTAAGCGAAGCAAGCGGATTATTACTAGGGGGAATCGACATGAAACAAGTTCGCGGCCAAAACATTCTGCTCCTCGTCCTGACGCTTAGCCTGACGCTTGTCGCGGCCTGCAGCGGCAACAATAACGGCAATAAGGAAACGACGGATCCTACGAGCACGACGGAGGAGAGTCCGGCGCCAACGGAGGCAGCCTTTGATCCCATGGCCAAATACGATCCGCCGATCGAGCTGACGACGGCGGCGTTCATCCGCGACGGAGCGGAGTTCCCGCAGGGCGACAGCATCGAGAATAACGTATGGACGCGCCTGTACGAGGAGCAGCTCGGCATTAAGATCAAATACGATTGGGTGTCCAGCGACACGCCGGAGGTGCGCGATCAGAAGATGAGCGTATCCATCGCCAGCAACTCGCTGCCGGAGCTCATTTCCGTCACGCCCCGCGAGCTTCAGATGCTGGTGGACGCGGGAGCCGTCGAGGACATGACGGAAGTGTACGACAAGTACGCGAGCCCGCTCGTCAAGGAGAACCTGGAGGTCAACGATGCCATCGCGCTTAACGCGGCCACGTTCGACGGCAAGCTGATGGCGATCCCGACCGCGGGAGGCATCGAAGCCGTGCCGATGATCTGGGTCCGCGCGGATTGGCTTAAGAATGTAGGCCTCGAAGGTCCTAAGACCATGGACGACGTACTGGCGATCGCCAAGGCATTCACGGAACAAGATCCGGACAAAAACGGCGAGAAGGACACCTTCGGACTGGCGATCGGCAAAAACATTTATGACGGCTTCGCCGGCGTCGAAGGATTTTTTGCCGGATACGGAGCGTACCCTTACAACGCCAATTCGACGATGTGGCTGGAGAAGGACGGCAAGCTGGCTTATGCCGGCGTTCAACCGGAAATGAAAGAAGCGCTGGCTTCGCTGCAAAGTATGTTCAAAGCGGGGCAGATCGATCCCGAGTTCGCGGTCAAGGACGGCGTCAAGGTAGCCGAGTCGGTCACGTCCGGCAAGATCGGCCTATTGTTCGGCCATTTTTGGAACGCGTCCTGGCCGTTCAACGACATGAACAAACAGGCGCTTAACGCCGACTGGAAGCCGTTCCCGCTTGTCTCGAAGTCCGGAGCCGGCCAACCGTATTTGCCTGAAGCAACGCCAAGCTCGTACTACGTCGTGAAGAAGGGCTACGAGCATCCGGAAGCGGCCGTCAAGCTGCTGAACGTCTACTACGATAATATTTACGGCGACAACGCCAAGCCGGAAACCTACCACTCCGTGACGGAAGGCGACAAGAAAATCGAAGTGTTCGGGTACGCGGTCATGCGCGGCAATAAGGTCGACAACAACATCGTGGCCCACGAGAAGGTAACGGCGGCCTTGAAGTCCGGCGATCCTGCCGGCTTGAACGCGGAGTACAAGGATTATTACGATCGCATGCTGAAGATCAAGAACGGCGAAATGGGCGACAGCTGGTTCCTGGATCCCATCTTCGGCGAGGGCGGAGCTTATTCCATCATCAAAGGCTACTCCGAAGGCGGGCTCATCATCTCGAACGCGTTCACGGGCACGCCGACCACCACGATGGTGGAACGCGGGGCGACGCTGAAGGAGCTCGAGCACGAGATGATCACCAAGGTTATCATGAACGCGGCGCCTATCGACGAATTCGATCAATTCGTCGCCAACTGGAAGAAGCTCGGCGGCGATCAAATTACGCAGGAAGTGAATGACTGGCACTCATCCAAGTAGGGAGAGCCGGCGAAGAACGATTAACATCAATCCCGCATGCGGCAGACGCTTCTAGTGGCAAACGGCGTCTGCCGTCATTCGGTCAAGGGAGGTACAAGGCATGGGTTCGGCTCTGTGGAAGAAGGAATGGGCGCTGCATCTGATGATCTGGCCGGGACTGCTCATTGTGCTGATCTATAGCTACGGCCCGATGGCGGGCATCGTCATCGCCTTCCAGCAATATTATCCGGCCAAAGGGATTTGGGATTCCAAATGGGTCGGGCTAGGCAACTTCGAGTATCTGTTCGCTCTTCCTAATATTTGGCGCGTCGTCTGGAATACGTTATGGATTTCGTTCATGAAAATCGTCGCGGGACAGATCGTTCCGATTATCGTCGCGTTACTGCTGAACGAGCTGCGGCTCGCGGTATTCAAGCGTACGGTGCAGACGTTGATTTATTTGCCCTATTTCCTGTCCTGGGTCATCCTCGGGGGAATCATGATCGATCTGCTGTCGCCCTCCCAAGGCATCGTCAACGGGGCGCTTGGCTTCGTGGGCATCAAACCTGTTTTCTTCCTTGCGAATAACGACTGGTTTCCTTTCGTCGCCGTCATCTCGGACGTCTGGAAGGAATTCGGATTCCATACGATCGTATATTTAGCCGCGTTAACCGCCATTAATCCCGCCTTGTACGAGGCGGCCGTCATGGACGGGGCGGGGCGGCTGAAGCAGACTTGGCACATCACACTGCCTGGCGTGCTGCCTATCGTCATTCTGCTCGCGACGCTCAGCTTGGGCAACGTGCTTAACGCGGGATTCGATCAGATCTTTAACTTATACAGTCCGATCGTCTACGAATCGGGCGATATCATCGATACGCTGGTGTACCGGTTAGGCCTGTTAGATTTCCAGTTCGGTCTCGCGACGGCCGTCGGACTGCTCAAGTCCGCCGTCTCGCTCGTCTTGATCGCGGTCTCTTACATGCTGGCCTACCGATTCGCCAACTACCGGATTTTCTAGAGAAGGAGGTGCCGGCTTGATTCAACAAAACAGTATAAGCCGCAGGCTGTTCGTCGGAGCGAATGCGGTATTCCTCGCGGCGCTGTCCATTCTCTGCATCTTCCCGCTCGTCCACGTGCTCGCGGTATCCTTCAGCTCCAGCAGCGCCGCGACGGCCGGACAAGTCGGATTGTGGCCGGTGCAATTCACGACGGAATCGTATTCGTTCGTCATCGCGGAGCCGGCGTTTCTACGCTCCATCGGAGTATCGCTCCAGCGCGTCCTGTTAGGCGTCACGCTCAACATGCTGCTCGGCGTTCTGCTGGCTTACCCCCTCGCCAAAGAAGCGAGGGAGTTCCGCTGGCGCACGTTCTACGTCTGGATCTTCGTGTTTACGATGCTGTTCAGCGGCGGTCTGATCCCGAGCTACATCGTCGTGCAGCAGACGGGGCTGACGGGCTCCATCTGGGCGCTCGTCGTGCCGTCGGCCGTCAACGTCTTTAACGTCATCCTGATGCTTAACTTCATCCGCGGCATCCCCAAGGAGCTGTTCGAGGCTTCGTACATCGACGGAGCGGGACACTGGACGACGCTGTGGAGGATCGTCGTGCCCGTATCGGGACCGGTCATCGCCACCGTGACGCTGTTCGCCATCGTGTACCATTGGAACGAGTGGTTTAACGGGCTGATCTATATGGACCGGCCGGAGAAATATCCGCTTCAGAGCTACTTGCAGACGATCATCGTGCAAAAAAACTTCAGCGAAATCGCCTCGCAGGACTTGTCGTTGCTGGGCCAGGTGTCCGACCGGACGGTGAAGGCCGCGCAGATCTTCCTTGGCAGCTTGCCGATTCTGTGCGTGTACCCGTTCTTGCAGGGCTACTTCATGACGGGAATCGTCATGGGGAGCGTGAAGGAGTAGCGGGATAGTAAGTTAGGGGCAGCAGTGGAGTGGCAACAGAGTTGATAGTATGGTGTGGGAGCAGCGGAATGTAAAAGAGGCAACAAGGGAGCTGCAATGGAGTTGTAGTATGGTGTGAGAGCGGCAGGGAGTCAATGGAGTCAGAGGGAGCAAACGAACAGTAGGTGCCGTCTGCTATTGTGAAAGGCCAGTCTCGGTCAGTTGCTTTATAAGCGACTGGCCGGGACCGGCCTTTTGGTTGTATTCTGGATCCGCTATTCCAAAGTAGAGGCGGCAGCCGATTCGCCGTTTCTTGGCATTCATCAAACTTTCAAGCTGCCGACGGCTATTTTCGCCAACTGCCTAACGGACTCCAGTAACGCTATTTTGCGGAATGGAGTCCGTTAGGCAGTTGGAAAGGACACCAGAGGCTTTATTTTGTTGTTTTCATCGTTTTGGCGGCGGTTTTTGCTTGGATAACGGCTTTGGTGTCCGTTACGTTTGCGAAAGCTACCATCTCGACCATAGAAGAGCTCTGGCGTCCGTTAGCTTGAAGCGGAGGCTTAGCGGGAGCAACGAAGCCTACACGAAGCGACGAGGCGGACTCGAAGCGGCGGGGCATAGCGGAAGCCACGAGCTAGGCTTAGCGGAAACTTTTCCCGATATAAAAGTTGAACGAAAGAACTTAACAAAAAAGCGAAGCAAGAGAGATGAATCCGGAGAAGCGTCAGCGTTCGCCTTTGTGAGCAGATTACCCCCCTCA
>JAQSXN010000277.1 GCA_029256665.1 Paenibacillus sp. | reverse complement strand
ATACCCGTTTTCCCGCCAATTCTGCTACGTCGCGAATGCTTTTTTTGTTCATGGTCCGTTCCTCCACGCCTTCGAATTTGTAAGAATTAAAATAGCATACTCATAGATAAAGAGCGGAAACAAGTTTCCGCTCTATTTACGCTGTCAGGCCATATTATTGGGACAGTTTGGCGAAGTGCTCGAGCGTGCGAACGAGCTGAGCCGTGTAGGACATTTCGTTGTCGTACCAAGCAACCGTCTTAACGAGCTGCTGGTCGCCTACCGTCAGAACTTTCGTTTGCGTTGCGTCGAACAGGGAACCGTAAGTAATGCCGATAACGTCGGAAGAAACGATTTCGTCTTCCGTGTAGCCGAACGTTTGCGGATCGGAAGCTTCTTTCATAGCCGCGTTTACTTGCTCGGCCGTTACTTTTTCGTTCAGAACCACAACAAGCTCGGTCAGGGAGCCGGTTGGCGTAGGTACGCGTTGAGCCGCGCCGTCAAGCTTGCCTTGCAGCTCGGGGATAACCAGGCCGATTGCTTTCGCGGCGCCAGTCGTGTTAGGAATGATGTTTTCTGCCGCGGCGCGCGCACGACGGAAGTCGCCTTTCGGATGCGGAGCGTCCAGCGTGTTTTGGTCGCCTGTGTAAGCGTGGATCGTCGTCATCAGACCTTGCACGATGCCGAATTTGTCTTGCAGCGTTTTGGCCATAGGAGCCAGACAGTTCGTTGTGCAAGACGCGCCGGAGATAACCGTTTCGGATCCGTCAAGGATGTCGTGGTTTACGTTGTAAACGATGGTTTTCATGTCGCCCGTAGCAGGAGCGGAGATAACCACGCGCTTAGCGCCGCCTTTAAGGTGCTTCTCTGCAGCTTCCTTAGTCGTGAAGAAGCCCGTGCACTCCAGTACGATGTCTACGCCCAGGTCGCCCCAAGGAAGCTCTTCGGGGTTGCGGTTGGCGATAACTTTAACTTCTTTGCCGTTCACTTTGAAGAAGCCGTCATGAACTTCAACGTCGCCGTCGAAGCGGCCTTGCGTTGTATCATATTTCAGAAGGTGCGCCAGCATCTTCGCGTCCGTCAAGTCGTTGATCGCGACAACCTCGATACCTTCCACGTTCTGAATACGGCGGAAAGCCAAGCGTCCAATACGTCCAAATCCGTTAATACCTACTTTAACTGTCATGAGTATTAGCCTCCTAAGCATTTTTAAAATATATTTCAAGACGTTCCGCGCCGGCCAGCGCCTTCGCTTCGCGTCATGATGCCTTGCTCAAGTGAGAAAACCTCTATCGAGGCCTTTCGATGATGATCGACCGCGTTCAGAGGAAGGTTTTATCGCCAAACAGAATTTCAGTTTTCGGGTTCTCGAAAACTTATGAATTCTATTGTGGTAAGTAAGTTTCATGCCATTATTGCTCCGACTTCGCATGCGTTCCGTGCAGCCTATGCTTCCTGCCCGATCAAGTCCGCAATCTCCAGCGCAGCCGCTTCGTCCGTCACGAGCACATCGTTGTGTCCGAACCGCATGACCGCCGCGATCGCTTCGCCCTTGTCCTTGCCGCCGGCTACGGCTATAACAACTTCAGTCTTCACAATATCGTCGAGCCGTAACCCGATCGTCTGCATTTTGTGCACGACGGCTCCGCTCCGGTCGAAATAAAACCCGAACGCCTCCGCCAGCGCGCCTTCTGCGGCAATCTCGTCGACCATCGCCTGCTCCAGTTTCCTTCGCCTCGCCATCACCATCGCGTCTCCGATGCCGTGAACGACGATTCTCGCGCTCCGGATCACTTCGACAAGCTCCTGGATATTGGGCTCCTGCATTAATGAGGCGAAAGCTTCTTCGCCCAGATGGTCCGGCACGTGCAGCAGTCTGTACTGACCGCCCGTCCGCTTGGCCATCGTGGAAGCGATCGTGTTGGCCTGATAGTCGTGGCTCTCGCCAAGCCCGCCCCTTGCCGGAACGAACCTTACCGACTTCAGCGCCGTCGAGGTCGTAAGATGGTTCGCCACTTGCGCGATTGTCGTGCCGCCCGTTACGGCGACCACGTCCATCGGCTTCAGCGCTTCGCGAAGCACTTGCCCCGCCGCCTTGCCAAGCTCCCGCTTCGCCTGCATCGAGTTCTCGGAATCGCCGGGAACGACGATCACCTGCGACAATCCGAAGTATGACTTGATCCGCTCTTCAAGCTCCGACAGACCGAACAACGAGCTGTACATCGGCTCCAGCCGCTCCAGCAGCGATCTGCCTTCTTCGCTGATCGACATCCCCGCCGTCTGGATCTCAAGCAGGCCTTGCTCCTTGAGGAAGTCCGTCTCCGCCCGCAGCACCCGTTCCGTCATCGCAAGCTCGCCCGCAAGCGTTCGCCTGCCGATCGTGCCCGACTGCATCACGTGGTTAAGAATCAAATATCTCGTTCTCATCGCATCCAGAAGTTCCGGTACAAGCTGCTGCTGCAGTTCAATGAGCTGACGCATCTCTAACCTTCACTCCATCTTCGTTCTCTTGAAGGACCGTTCGCGAAGGACGATTGCCTCGCTCGATCACTGCTGGACACATTGTGTCCCGCATAATCATTTTTAGTCCCACCTCTATTTTAACCAATCCGTCTTCTCGCCGCAAGTCTGAAAACTCGAATGAAAACGATTACTGTCACAAATTACGCAAATTTAATTTAACTCCAACCCTTGCTTTCGACGCGCCGATATCATATAATCATTTTTGCTACTGTTTTTTGAATACGCGCCCGTGGTCCAATGGATATGACGTAGGCCTCCGGAGCCTGAGATCTAGGTTCGATTCCTAGCGGGCGCGCCATAACCGCATACAATGATAACCGATATATCAAGCCGCGTCCCGCCATGGGATGCGGCTTTTTTCTATTCCTGATAGTATTAGAGTAACTAAGTTCGAACGAAGGAGCCGCCCTCTCATATGAAATTCGAGACCCCTTTGGACCGCGAGCTGCCGATATGGTTGTTCCACTGGTCGCCCCGCCCCTATCTGGAATCGCTCCACTTTCATTCGTCGCTCGAGATCGGCGTCTGCTTGTCGGGTACCGGAACGTTTTATTTCGGGGAGAAAACTTACGATGTCGCCCCCGGCGACGTCTTCGTCGTCAATCATTTGGAGCATCATATCGCACAATCGGACAAACACGATCCCAGCACGTATCTTTTCCTCTATTTCGACCCTTCATTATTATCGGACGGGCGCAGGGAGCTGCTGCTTCCGTTTCTCTACCTGCCCAAGCTGTTCGACAACAAGCTGCCCGGCCATCTGCCTGCCGCTCGGCAAATCGCGGACGCGCTTAACGAAATGTGGACCGAGCAGCAGGAACGCCCTCCCGGATACGCAAGCATGCTGCAGGCCACGTTGATGCGGATCTGCGCGCTGCTGCTTCGCCATTACAGCTCCCAAGAGACGTCCCGCGAGCCGTTCCGCGAAGGCTACGACCGTTATATGAAGCTTCTGCCGATCTTGGACTGGATGCAGGAGCGCTACCGGGAGCCCATCCGTCTGGACGACGTCGCGGCTCAAATCAAGTTAAGTCCCTCCCGGACGCGCCATCTGTTCAAGGACGTGACCGGCGAAGGGTTCAAAGAATATTTGATTCGATTGAGGGTAAACGAGGCCAAACGGCTGCTCATTACGACCGACCGGGCGATCGCGGACATTTGCCTGGCTTGCGGCTTCCAAAGCATGACGCCGTTCTATCGCGCCTTCCGCGAGCTGACCGGCATGCCGCCGCAAACCTACCGCGAGCAAGCCGGAGCCGCGGTCCCGCACGCATACGAGAAGCCGACTCCGGATGTTCGCGGCGAAGGCGAATGACGGCGATAGCCGTTTTTGGCAACAACTCAGTCGCTATTGGCAAGACGAGCGAGCGCCCCGCGGGTAAGATGGAGACATCTTGTTAAGGAGGGGACGGCAACATGGCGACAACGGCAATCAGCAATGAGTTGCATATAGCGGAGGATTATTGGGAGAGAGTGTACGCCGGCTGGCTCGGCAAAGCCATCGGCGTCCGGCATGGGGGCAACATCGAAGGCTGGACGTACGACAGGATTGAACGGACATTTGGCGAAATCACGACTTATCTGCATGAATTCAAGAACTTCGCGGCGGATGACGATACGAACGGTCCGATGTTTTTTTTGCGGGCGCTTGAGGACTACACGCACACCCGCGATATTACGCCCGAGCAGATGGGACTGGGCTGGCTGAACTATGCGCCGGACGGCCACGGCTTCTATTGGTGGGGCGGCTACGGCAAGTCGACGGAGCATACGGCATATCTCAACCTCAAGAATGGCGTCATGGCGCCAAGATCGGGCTCCATCGAGCAGAACGGCGCAGCCGTCGCCGAACAGATCGGCGGCCAGATCTTTATCGACGTATGGGGAATGATCGCGCCCGGCAATCCGCGGCTCGCGGCGGAGTATGCCGACAAAATCGCCAGCGTTTCGCATGACGGCAACGGCAAATACGGCGGCATGTTCATCGCGGCGGCGATCGCGGCCGCCTTCGTCGAAAGCGACATCCACGCTATTCTGAAGGCCGGACTGTCCGTCATTCCGACGGATTGCGAATATGCCATTATGACGCGGGACGTGATGGCTTACCATGACGAACGGCCCGGCGACTGGCGAAGCTGCTTCGCTTTCGTCCGCGAGAAATACGGCTACCAGCATTATCCCGGCGCATGCCACATCATTCCCAATGCGGCGGTCATCGTCTTGTCGCTGCTCTATGGCAAAGAAGACTTCTCGCGGGCGATCAACATCTGCAATATGTGCGGCTGGGACACCGACTGCAACGTCGCCAACGTTGGCGCCATCATGGGCGTGCGCGGCGGACTCGATGCGATAGATTCGTCGTGGCGCGAGCCCATCAACGACTTCCTCTGCTGCTCCAGCGTCATCGGCAGCTTGAATCAGCTCGACATGCCTTGGTGCGCGGCTTACATCGCGCAGTTCGGCTACAAAATTGCCGGCTTGCCGCTTCCGGATGCCATCCGAGGCGTTCTGGAAGGAACGGCGCCGCGCTACAATTTTGAGCTGCCGGGATCCACCCACGCCTTCCGAACCGGTTGGGACGATACGGCTAACATCGCAAGCTATGTCCGCAACACGACCGAGGCTGCCTATTCGGGGAGAAGATCCTTAAAGGCGATGTTCGACCGAACGACGGGCGGTCTTGCCTACCGGGTTTATCTGAAAACCTATTATCGCCCAAGCGACTTTAACGATAGCCGGTACGATCCCAGCTTCTCCCCGATTTGTTACCCGGGGCAGTCGATCGAAGCGGCGGTCATGCTGCCGGCACATAGCGAAACGGCCATCGCGGCTAGACTGTATGCCCTTGACGGCAACAGCGGCATCCGGCATTACGCCAATGACGTGACGCTTGCGCCGGGCGAATGGATGAAGCTAACCTTCGACTTGCCCCGGATGAACGGCGCTTGCATCGAGGAAATCGGGGTCGAGTTGGTGCCGAAGAGCGGCTTCAATCAGCCTCTCGTTTGCTACATCGACGCTGCCCAGATCAGCGGGCTTGCCGACTATGAGCTCGACTTTGCCAAGGAGAGGCTGGAAGAGTGGAACGGCCTTCATATCGAAGTCAGCCAGTTCTCCTATTTGCGCGGATTATGGACGCTGGCGGGCGGCAGGTTGGTTGGCTCCTATTACGGCGAACCGGCAGAATGCTACACCGGTCTGCTCGATTGGAGTGACTACGAATTCGCTGCGACGGTCGTTCCCCGGCTTGGCTCGGAGCATCGCGTTCTGTTCCGCGTGCAAGGCGGCATCCGTTCCTACGCCGCGGGCTTCTCATCCGGCGGCACGTTCCGGCTGTTCAAGAACGACAACGGGTATCGCGTGATCGCGGAGGCGCCGTTCGAGTGGGAGCCTGACGTCGAATACGAG
>JAQSXN010000276.1 GCA_029256665.1 Paenibacillus sp. | reverse complement strand
TCGTCAAATACTCTTGAATGCTGATTTTCATCTTGTCCTTGAACAAGATTCTTAAGTAGTTGGGACTTAAGTAGACCCTATCCGAGAGATAAGTCAAGGTAATCGGCTGCCGATATTCATGATTAAGGATGTTCAGTATTTCGTTGATAATATAATCGTCTTTATTGAGCTTCTTCCGGTCCATATAGGAGGAGACGGCTGCCAGTATTTTGGTAGTGTAGACGATCATGTCGGGAATCGTATTGGCGTTAATCAGGTTCTTATAGATGACGATCTCTTCTTCCGCCATTCTCTCGAAGCTTTCTCCCATCCCCAATAGACGCGCGGACAGGTTGGCGAACAAATACACAAAGTAGCTCTGGATATGATCCATTTTGTTGCCGGGGTCCAGAAGAAGGGATTGAACGAGGCCGTTCACGGCTTCTTCGCTGTTCTTTCCTTCGGAAACGGCGTCTATGATTTGCAGAATGGCCGCCTTGGCATCTTTAGGTTCCGTCTCCATCGGAGCAAGCTCCGTTTCTTTGCATTCCGAATAAGACACGATCCGTCCGTATCCAAGCTTAAGCTTACGGCTTACCGCAAAGCTGGTCTGCTTGTAGGCGATGTTCAGCTCATCCAAATTCGGGAAGAGCTCGCTTACTCCGATCATATATTTAAAGTGGTTCTCTATGGATAATACTTTGATTGCGGCCTCGATATCGCGTAGAATCCGGACGTCCTCCTCGGACCCTTTAATCAGCGTATGGAGAAGGACGATGATGCCTTTGCCCGATTTCTTGATCAGGATGACGTTTCGGTTGCCGCAGATGTTCTCGAGCTTGTACTGGGCGATGTTCAGCCATTCGGCGTTTTGGAATAGGTCCGTATCCGAACCGAAGTCGAACTCGATTAAAGCCAATCTGTACATGCCGATCATTCTAAGCTTCAAATCGTTTGCCTGAATAAACAACGACTTGGTTTCGTTGCCGCTCTTTCCCGATACGATCAAGTCCTCCAGAAACTTCGCCTGCAGGAAATGCAGATTATTTTTGAATTGCTCGACCATCTTCGTATGTTCCAGAAGCGATAGTTTCTCGTCCACGAGAATAGCCGTCATCTTCTTAATGACGGCGATTAATTCTTCGGGCTTGAGAGGTTTGATCAAGTAGCTGTAGGCTCGGACTTCCATCGCTTCTTGCAACAGGTTTACGTCTTCATGCCCGCTGGAGAAGATAAACTTGACCTGCGGGCAAAATTTCAACGTTTGTTTGGCCATCTCGATTCCGCTCATGCCAGGCATCATGACATCGCTGATGATGATGTCGGGCATAAACGACTTGGCTTTCTCCATGCCATCCAGGCCGTTAAACGCCGTCTCGATCTGGCGTATGCCGAGGATGTCCCAATCTATATAATTTTGCAGCGCGTTTCGTTCGAAATCGTTGTCTTCCACAATCAGCAATTTGACCATGTATGTCATTCCTTTTCCTAGGGGATGTTGATGTCGATACATGTTCAAGAAGATCGTAACACAGCCTAAAAGCGGATCTCAATATGGACTTTGTTTAATAATTGTTGAATGCGGGCCAGCTGGAAATACTCGGCCGGCACTTCTCCCGGCGCATATCGACGGTCCGCGTTAAAATGTCCGACGTACAGATCTTTGAAGATGGCTTGCAGCTCATCCATTTCGAACAGCTTGACTTGGCGGACAACCCCCGCAACCTCGATATTCACCTCGGCGGACACCGGGATGATGCAATTCAGCTCCTTCGAAAACGCGGTACGCTGCAACGAATGATTCGTCCAATACAAGCCGTCGGCGGGCTCGCCATCCTTCATGACGCTGACCTTCAGCTCGGATTTGAATCCCTTATTGACGAAAGGCGCATTTCGGATATAGACGGGATTGGCAATCGCGACATTGCCTTCTCCATCGTAACATTTCGCCAAAATATAGCTGTCCTTGTTTACGGTTAATCGTTCGCTAAGCTCGAATCGATCATCGTCCATGTCGTACTCCTTCCATATTTCTCCGTTCACGATCAACTGGATCTTGCTCAGCGGGGCTTGATAACAGCGGAAGGCTTCGATATCGACACGGAATTCCTCGTTGGCCGTGTAGCCGAATACCGTCCCCGGCAAGGCATCGTTCACCTTCAGCAATAGAATCGGACCGGAGGAAACGAAGTTTCTGCCGGCTTTGACGGCGGAGCAAAGAGCATGGATACTGAACTCTTCCAAATGCGTATAGGTTTTGAATTGAAGATGTTTGGGAGAGACCGCGTCGAAGGTATGATCCGTTTCCGCGACGCCGGGCAAGAAGAAGCCGTTGTTTAACGCGTCGTACCATAGCCTTTGATAGAATAGGTGGTCGCGATCGTATCCCATAATGACCATGGCGTCCACGGAGCCCGCCAACAATTCGAAGCCTAGCGTCGATGCGATATTCGTGATGAATTCGCCATTGTGATACCACCAGCTGGTAGGATGGGCGGCTACCGCCACGGAGTTTCTGCCTTTTTCCTTGCCTAAAGCTTCATAGGGGTACGGGATGCAGTAGGCGGGCTCGTCGCCGGCTTTCGCGAACTGCCAGGGATCCCAGGTTAGATCGTAATACCTGCTGAACGGGGGCTTCTGATCGAAATTCATTAAGAACATGTGGCCATATCGGCATTTCACGATTTCGTTGCCGATATCCAGAAGGAAGTCCGGACCGTTGATACCGTGCAGCGTATCAGAAAATTGTTCCCGGTAGGAGATCGCTTCATTATAACGATGTTCTTTGTCCTGCATATGGGTCTCTAGATTGTATGGCGAACCCGCAAAGAAGAAGTTAAAGTCTTCGGCCTTCATAATGACGGAGGCCAATTCTAGATCCGCGCTCTCGCCGTTCAGCTTCCTCGACACATGCGAATGGGCATCGAAGGAATATAATCCAAGCGCCTTCGTATCTATCATCTCCTCAAGAATAAGCTCGACGACGACATCCTGGTCGCGGATTTCCACGGATTCTCTAGCCGGTATATACAATTTCCCCTTAAACGCCTCAATCTCGTACAGTCCGGGCGACAGTTCGAACTCATGCCCCCCGTTGCAATAAACGGATATCGACGCCTGCTTGATTCGAATGTTGCAGGCTGTCCGTTCTTTGTTTTTTGTATGTACTAGCACCTTTACTTTCATGTCGATCCTCCCCGGCAAATTCCAGCGTTCGTACATCGCGGATCATTTGATACCATTATATCGGTCCGTTCCTTCATCTACTATTGCAGAAACCATCTCCGATATTGTCACTATCTCATCCCGAATATTGGGGCAGCCGATCGAAATCTATCTTTTCGATAGATTTAAACATGCAGGAAGGAGTTCTATGCATCGCCATTGCCGACGGACTGTTTGTATTTAACGATAATATTTATTTGGACCGACCTACCCGATTTAATGCCCGGGATCTACCCTGTGAGTAGGTTCATTCAAGTTAGCATTATTTTATAGTTAAAAGAAAGCTCGAATTACAGCAAGATTAAAGGACAAAAGGGAGAAAAAATGACTATTAAGCGAAGTATTTCTCTATTAAGGGTACGGCTTCCGGGGAGTATAATCCGACGCCGGTTGCGAACGTAAGCGAAGCAACCACAAGCTATGAGGCAACGGCGCTGATGAATGGCGCCGTCTATTATTTTATCGTAGTGGCGATCAATGCGGACGGCATCGGCACGCCTTCAAACGAGGCGGTAGCGACCCCGGCGAGCGGTAATGCGCAGCTCGATCATATGAAGATAACGGGAGCGACTTTGTCGTTTGATCCCAAAGTCTTGACGTATCGGATTAGCGTCGGCAACGGCGTAAACAACGTGAAGGTCACGCCGACCGCAGCCGACGGACAAGCGACGATATCGGTGAACGGAACAGCGGTAACAAGCGAAAGCGAATCGGGTGTAATAGATTTGAAAGTCGGCAGCAATCTCGTCGAAGTCGAGGTTGAGGCTCAAGACGGCGAGACGGTTCAAACCTATAGCTTGACCATCATAAGAGCGGAATCGACTACGGCTAATTCCGATATGCCGATCGCTGTCACGCCGGACAAAGCGGTAACCGTCATTGTTCCGCTGGGCGTCAGCTGGGATGGAACGATTAAACTGCCCGAAGCGCAGAGCTCGGCAAGCGTATCGATTCCTAGCGGCCGCGTGGACGCGGTTATTAAGGTTGATTCCTCCGATGTGGGTCTGCTCTTCGACCGTGCCGTTCGATTGCTGATACCGAACCAGGGCGGCAAGTCGGCCGGTTTCGTGCAAGGCGGCGTGTTCAAAGCGATAACGGACACGATTTCGGCCGACACGCAAGAAGCGGCGGATCGCGAGATTGCAGCCGGCGGGGATGCCGTGTTGTCGGTTGGCGGCGATCTGGTCATCTGGACCAAACACTTTACGCAATTTGCCGCTTATACGAAGGTCATTCCCGATACGGAAAGCCCGGGAGGAAACGGCGGAGGCGGGACGCCGGACGATCCTCATGCCATAAAGGCGGCCGCCGGCGGTACGATCATGCTGAAAGGCGTTCGCATTTGGGTTCCGGCGCTGCCCACTGGGCTCGCGCGGCGCTAGCCACGGCGGTTGCCAACGGGCTGATGAAAGGTTATGAAGACGGATCGGTTAGACCGAACGCCCGTGCCACTCGGGCAGAAGCCGCAGCGGTTATACTCAGAGCGTTGTCGCTATAGTTACGAACGGCCCCGCGGACTCAACATTTGAGAAAATGTTCAGTCCGCGGGGTCTTTTTTTGAAGCGAAAAAGAAAAACCCGGCAACCAATGCCGGGTTAAAAACAATTATATGTAATTGCACACAAAGAAAAACTGTGGTAAGATTAGAAATCCACCAAACAGATTTGTCGCGTAGTCATAGAGATTGCATCTTATTTATATCTTTATCTTATCATGCAGGATGGCGGTTTGTCAAACGTTATATTTTCTTTGGATAAACGGAAGGGAGAGTGCTCGAACCATGATAAGCGAGAAGGATTGGCAGCAAGAACAGGAGCGGCTGGAGCTTGTAACGGGAAAGCTGCAAGAGAGAATCGCCGAGCTGGAGCCGGAGGTGGCCGGGCTGCAGAATCAGGCCGGGGACATTCGGAAACAATTCTGGGAAGAAGTAACGGTCAACACGAGCACCGACGAGGATTTCGAGGAGACCTTCTACAGCATCAGGCAGCAAGAGGCGCTGTTATCGGAGCGGGAGCGCAGCTTCCGGCTACGCATGCAGCAATGGAAAAACATGAAACGACTGCTGCCGTCGCCTTACTTCGGTCGCATCGATTTCCGGGAGGATGGCCTAAACTTCAGCGAGCAGGTCTACATCGGCGTATCGTCTTTCGTCGAATCGGATGGCATGAGCTTCTTGGTCTACGACTGGCGTACGCCGATTGCGAGCATGTACTACGATTATTCCCCCGGCGAAGCCTCCTACGACACGCCGGGCGGGCGCATCGAGGGGACCATAGAGCTGAAGCGGCAATACCAGATCAGCGGGGCGAAGCTTCACAACGTGTTCGACACGAGCTTAACGATCGGCGACGATTTGCTGCAGCAGGTGCTCGGCCAAAACTCGGACGCCCAGATGAAGAGCATCGTGGCGACCATCCAGCGGGAGCAGAATGCCATCATTCGCGATGACAAAAGCCGAATGCTCATCGTGCAAGGGGCGGCGGGCAGCGGCAAGACCTCCGCGGCGCTGCAAAGGGTGGCGTACTTGCTATATAAGCACCGGGAGCGGTTAAGCGCCGATCAAATCGTGCTCTTTTCGCCCAATCCGATGTTCAATAGCTATGTGTCCACCGTGCTTCCGGAGCTCGGCGAAGAAAATATGCAGCAGGCAACCTTCCAGGAATACCTGGAGCACGGGCTTGGCGCGGCGTTGAGGCTGGAGGACCCTTTCGA